>JAYUHS010000212.1:0-1040 GCA_043766715.1 Luteolibacter sp. | reverse complement strand
TTCCAGTGCATCGAGCCGCGGAAGGAATGGCGAAGTCGCTCGCGGGTCGCCCGAAAGACGTCATATCGTTGCTCGGAATCGATTAGCCGTCGCGTTTGTTCGGCATCAAGGCCTTGAATTCGCATCAATTATCCCTTCTCGCCGAGAATTCCGATAAAAAGGGATAATTCCGGACGGGTCAGGAAACAACCAAATACCGCGCCAGCACCACTTCGGCATCGCGGGTGCCGAGGAGGTAGTCGCCTTCGCTCATTGCGTGGGCGTTAGGCGGCGAAGGGGGCGGGGAATTGTTTCTGAAAATTGCAGGATAAGGGATGTCTGCTAACGACCCATAGCCGACCGTCCGCTTTCGACCCATTGCCGACATTCCGGTCCACAAACCATGGGCCGCGCCCATGACTGACAATAGGTTTGTGAGGTTGAAGTCGCGGTTTCCGACACCGCTCGTTGTCGTCGCGGCGGATGCGGCAGTTGCCGGGGGGCATTTCGCAACTTCGACGTTGCCGAAGTCATTTTCCAGATGCCGCGGCCCGCTGACGAAGTACGGCTTTCGCAATACAAACCTCAGCATCTGAATTAAGATTGAGTTTGTTTTCAGCGGCTTCGATCAAAGCTGACGGGACCCATTCGGTAGCCACGACCTCAATCTGCTTGTTCCAGAAGGCAACGTTGGAAGTCACGCTCATTTCGGGGTGTTCTTCATGGATATTGCGAGCGGCCTTTAAGATTGACGCGGAGCAAACGCGTTTTATCTCAGCTGTTCCGGGATAAGCGGCGCTGGCCGGTGAAGTAGTCAGAAGCAAAGACAGCGCGATGCTAACGGCATTTCTCATTTTGTAATCTCCCCGAGCACTAGCATTAAGCTGTCATGTTTCCTGTCGCGAAGCAATCTCAGCGAGAAGGTCGCGCTAGTGTCCGCTTTCCACCCATAGCGGACATAACGAACAAAAAGGGCGGCTCCCGCTTGGGAACCGCCCTTCTTTTCCTGGCATGGTCGGCATGGAAATAAAATCGCATGCCGTCTCTTCGCGCTGTTCCGG
>JAYUHS010000211.1:0-46145 GCA_043766715.1 Luteolibacter sp. | reverse complement strand
CTCCGGTCTTCGGCGTCCCTGAAATCCTTGGAAAAGTCCTCGAAATCGCAAGCCGCGGTGTCCAGATCAAGCGCTTCAAGGGCCTCGGTGAAATGAATGCCAAGCAGCTTTTCGAAACCACCATGGACCCAGAAGTCCGCCAGTTCCTCCGCGTCCGCCTCGACGAAGACAACGCCGTGGAGGCCGACAAAATGTTCGACGTCCTCATGGGCGACATCGTCGAGCCACGCAAACGCTTCATCGAAGACAACGCACTGAATGTGAGAAATCTCGATGTGTAACTGGGCCGGCGGATTTCATTCGCCAAGCTAACATTTGCCTATGGATCCCTCCGATATTCTCACCAAGGAAACGATTCTCGCCGCCCTTCACCGGCTGGACGAACTTCTGCGTGAAAGAGGGATCATCGGAGAAATCTGTATTTTCGGTGGAGCTGCGATGGTCCTTGCATTTGATGCCCGCGAATCCACCCGCGATGTCGATGCCGTCTTCGTTCCGAAGGATCACGTTCTCGATTGCGCAAGACTCGTCGCCTCCGAATTTGGAATTGATGAAGACTGGATGAACAACGGGGTAAAAAGATTCATCTCGGACAAAGCTGAAGTCACCCATGAGGGGATGCCGGTATTCGATAACCTCCGAGTCATGCGTCCTACAACGGAGTATCTTCTTGCGATGAAATGCCTCGCAAGCCGCATCGGTCCTAAAAGTGACCGTGCAGATGTCATCACCCTTCTGCATCTGCTGAAACTATACGATTCGGCGGCGATTTGTAATCTCGTTTGCCAGTATTACAGCGAACGCCTTCTTGCCCCCAAGGTCCGTTTTTTTATCGAAGAAATTGTAGAAGAAATCCGCCCATGAACAGACTGAATCAGCGCAAGACCCTAGCAGACAGTCTTCGGCTAGTGAAAGAACCCGACGGTTTTCACTATGCCATCGCCAACTTTCTCGACCGGTTTAAAAATGAACCAATTATTGAGATGGTGTCCGAAGAGCCTCCTACACTTCATGAAACCCTGAACGACCACGGCTTCGCGGATTCCTACGCCGCCGCAGCAGCAGCCCACCTTTGCCAACTTCATGGCATACCCTTCCCGTCTTGGGTGGACAAGAAATCACGCCGAATGGAGTTCCCATGGTTCGCGGCTAAATCCCACAATCTCCGTATGATCCTCCTTCAAGAATCCCCCGCTGCCTTCCGCGTCCGTAATCTCTTCGTTTCCGCCAACGCGCTGTCCCGCGCCTGACCTAATTTCTCTATCATGTCCGAAGCTAACATTAAACCGATCAACGTCGCCGAAGAACTCTCGAAGTCCTTTTTGGAATACTCGATGTCGGTGATTATTTCTCGTGCCCTACCGGATGTCCGGGATGGGCTAAAGCCTTCCCAGCGCCGCATTCTCTATGCCATGCGTCAGCTTGGAGTCGGCCCCGGAAAACCTCACGTCAAGTGCGCCAAGATCGTGGGTGAAACGATGGGTAATTTCCATCCCCATGGTGACATGTCGATCTACACCTCGCTGGTCAACATGGGCCAGCCATGGTCGATGCGTGAAATGCTCATCGATGGGCAAGGAAACTTCGGCTCGGTGGAAGGCGATTCCGCTGCATCCATGCGTTACACCGAGGCCCGCTTGCATCCGCTCGGCATCGCGATGATGGACGATCTCGACAAGGACACGGTCGATATGGTTCCCAACTACGACGGTTCACAGTTAGAGCCATCGGTCCTGCCCTCTGCATTCCCTAACTTCCTGGTTAATGGCAGCACCGGCATCGCTGTCGGCATGGCCACGAATCTCGCTTCGCATAATCTCGGCGAAGTCGTGGATGGAATTTGTGCTCAGATCGATAACCCAGAAATCACCCTGCCGGAGCTGATGCAGTTCATCAAGGGGCCGGATTTCCCGGTCGCCTGCGAAATCCGCGGCATCCGTGGGATCGAGGAATATTTCCGCACGGGTCGCGGCTCGATGCGGATGCGCGGTAAAATGGAAATCGAGGAAAACGCCAATGGTAAGGCAATGATCATCATTCGTGGGGTGCCTTACGGGGTGAACCGCGCCACGCTCCAAGAACGCATCGCTGAGTTGGTAAACGAAAAAATCCTCACCGGTATTTCCGGGATGCGGGATCTATCTGCTGAAGATACGTGTATTGAAATCGAGTTAAAACGGGATGCCCGCCCGGCGGTAGTGGTCGCGCAGCTCTTCAAGCTCACCTCCATGGAGACCTCGTTCTCCGTGAACATGCTGGCGATTCATAAGAACCGCCCGAAACAGCTCTCGCTCAAGGAGGCCATCGACGCTTACATCGAGCACCGCCGCGAGGTGGTCATCCGCCGGACTCGTTATCTGTTAGGTAAAGCAGAAGAGCGCGCTGAGCTGCTGGAAGCTTTCCTACTCGCACTAGGTCATCTGGATGATTTCATCAAAATCATCCGTTCTTCCAAGAACCGCGACGAAGCCCGTGAGCGCCTCGCAGCTTACAGTTTCCCCGTCGCCACGGCCGAGGCGCTCGGCATCATGATCCGTTCGCAGCCGTCTATTTCTGGTAGCACTTATAGCTTCAGTGAGCGGCAGGTGAATGCGATTCTTGAGCTCCGGCTCTACCAACTCACGGGTATGGAGCAGGATAAGGTGAAGGGCGAATACGATGCCGTCCTCGCTGACATCACCGATCTCATGGACATCCTCGCCCGCGAAGACCGGGTGCTAACGATCATCAAGGACGAGCTGCGGGTGATCCGAGATAAGTTCGCCACCCCACGGAAGTGTAACATCGTCGCCGAAGTCGGCGAGGTCGCGATGGAAGACCTCATCGCGAATGATGCGATGATCGTCACACTGTCGCATCGCGGTTATATCAAGCGCACTCTTTCCAGTGAGTATCGTGTCCAAGGCCGGGGAGGAAAAGGCCTCAAGGGTATGGAAACGCGGGGCACGAAGAAGGACGAAGCCGCAGATTTCATCGAGCATCTCTTCAGCGTCCAAGCGCACGACTATTTACTATTCTTTACTAACACCGGGCGGATGTATGTAGAGAGAGTGTATGAACTCCCAGAAGGTTCACGCACAGCGATGGGTCGTAGTATTCAAAATGTGCTCAATCTCAAGCCTGAGGAGAAAATCGCTGCGCTGCTCCGGCTTGAGCGCACGGTGGATGAAAATGGAAATGACATTACCTTCCGCGAAGAAGCAGGTTTTGTGTTCTTCGCGACCCGCAGCGGCAAGGTGAAGAAGACTGCGGTCAACGATTTCCGTAACTATAGAAAAGATGGCATTATCGCCATTAACCTTGAGGAAAACAATGAGCTTATCGGCGTGCGGCTCACTTCAGGAAGTAATGAAATTATCCTCGTGACTCACGAAGGGTTGAGTCTCCGTTTCCACGAAGATGATACTCGCCCACTCGGTCGTGGCACGGCCGGTGTCATGGGTATCCGCCCGAACGAGAGTGACTTTGTCATCGGCCTCGCGCTCGTGACGGAGGGATCTACGTTGTTAGTCGCTTCTGAAAATGGCATCGGCAAGCGGACCACTTTCGAAGACTACCGGAAGCAATCACGCGGTGGGAAGGGCATCATCACCATGAAGGTGACTGACAAGACTGGCCCTGTCGTCGGTGCGGTTACTGTCACTGAGGAAGACGAACTGATGCTGATGACCTCCAGCGGCCAAAGCATCCGCATCCGCGCCGGAGAAGTCCGCGAGACGGGTCGGAATGCGCAGGGAGTGAAACTTCTCACTCTGAAAGGAACGGAAAAACTCCAAGATATATCAAAAGTGGTGCCGGACGGTGAGGACGGCGGGTTGGCGGCAACCGGTGAGGAAGAACCTGATGGAGAAGAGCAGGTGGGCTAATTCCAAGGTTCCCGCCACGGCAGCATGTTTAGCGGAATGCAGTCTTGCGGTTCTCGATGCTCGGCTAGCTATGCCTCGCCGGCATTGAGAAATGTAGGGGAGTAGCTAGGAAGCTGCCCGACTGGATGTGACACCTTTCTCGAACTACAGGCGGAAAATTCTCGAATTGCAAAAACGCAAGGTTTGTGGACGGTAGGTGGATGCAAGTGAATTTTGTTTTGCCAATGAGCACTGTTTTAGTGGGGCTGGCGGTGGCGGGCATGGTTAGTTGTGATAAACTGAAATTGGCGGTGACTCAGCTCAAGAAGGCGGCGGAGAGCCCGGCTACCGATCCGGCGGTGAAAGGCACCTATAGCCGCGAGCAAATCGCTGACATCGGGGCCGCAGAATACGCGGGTTTCATCGCACGGCCGAATGCGTTAGTCATCGTGGATTTCCACGCCGAATGGTGTGGGCCTTGTAAAGCGTTAGGGCCGATCCTGTCCAAAGCGACAGAGGCGCACCCGGGTGTGGTGTATCTTGGTCGGGTGAATGTGGATCAAGCTTCTGACCTCGCGGCGGTGCAAAAGGTGAGTTCCATTCCAGACGTGCGGATTTTTAAAAGTGGCCAAGAGGTGGATCGCTTCGTTGGTTTTCCCGGTGAGGCGGCGGTTTTGGATAAAATCAACAAACTGTCCGCGGGAGTTACTCCACCGGCACCGGCTCCGGTCGCGAAGCAAGCAGTCGCGGATCCGGCGGTGAAGCCTTTTTCCAAAGGATGGCTACCACCCGGGATGTCGAGATCTTCCTCGACTACGCCTAAACATCCTTAGTCAGTTAGAGGATGCGGTTTTACTGCTTTTGGTAGCGCTTAATGGGGGATTCATTTCCCTCTGCGACGGTGTAGAGGGTGTTTCCGTCTTTGGAAAAAGCGACGGATTCCGCCTGACCGAGTGAGTGCGGTGGCAGGATGGTCGGTGGGTGCGAGAAGGCGACTGCCCAGCTTTCCGTGGGCTGACGGGGGAAGAGGAAAATGCTGTAATAAGTGACGACCGCTGCTAGAGAACGGTCTGGAGTGAAGTCGAGACCGACAGGCTGGTTGCGAAAGGGGATGAGGCTGAAGACCGGGCAGTTCACGGTCATTTGGCCGATTTTCCGTGCGGTCTGAATGCTGTGTTTTTTGGAAGGCCGCAGAGGAAGTTCATAAATTTGTGGGGGAAGGGTGCGCTTGCTGATGAGGATGATTTTCCCGGCAGCGGCATCGACGGCGACTGCCTCGCAATCCCGCGGGCCGTCCTCGTAACGGAACTGGATTTGCCAAGCGGGAAGAAGGGTGGCATCGAGATTTTTTCCGGACTCGGGGATGGCGGGTTCTTGGAGAATGTGAAGCGTGCAGGAGTCGCGCCGGGAGGAGTTGTCTCCGGTATCGGCGACGAGCAGGTAGTTTTTTCCATTGAGCGAGAAGGAGGCGAGATCTTCCCAGTCGATGTTTTTGGTGCCTTTCACGGTCACCTTGCCGCGGTAGGTGCCATCGGTGTGAGTGAGGTAGATGTCAGGTGCGCCGCCGCTGTCGTTGACGAGCCACATGAAGCTGGGATTCGCCGAGGAAATGGCAAGTCCGCTGGCCTCGACGATGGGTGAGGGGTGGAGTTTTTGTAGCCCCTCGATAGGGCGGAAATCTGCCGGTTTCTGGTCAGCATGGACCGTCGCTAACTGGGCGAGAGTGAGGTAGAACAGTCGAGGAAACATCGTGGAGTGGGGCAAAGTGCTAGATTTTCGCGAAAAGCTCACGGCAGAGCAGGCAGCGTTTCCCATCGCAGCCGCGGGCGGAGCAGTGTTCGCGGCCGTAGAAAATAATCTGGAGGTGGAGGCGGTTCCACGAGTCGCGGGGGAAGAGTTTCTTCAAGTCGCGCTCGGTGACGACGACGTTTTTTCCGGAGGTGAGTTTCCAGCGGGTGGCGAGGCGGTGGATGTGGGTGTCGATGGGAAATGCCGGGACGCCGAACGACTGCGCCATCACGACCGACGCGGTCTTGTGACCCACGCCGGGCAGGGCTTCTAGTGCGGTGAAATCCTGCGGGACTACGCCGCCGTGTTGTTCCACGAGGATTTTCGAAAGTCCGGAAATGGCGGCGGCTTTTTTCGGCGAGAGGCCGCAAGGGCGGATGATCGCTTGGATTTGCTCGACAGGGATCAGCATCATTTCCTGTGGATTGTCTGCGAGTTGAAATAGGGCTGGAGTGACGAGATTCACGCGGACGTCGGTGCACTGGGCGGAGAGCAGCACGGCGATGAGCAGAGTGAAGGGGTTCGTATGATCGAGCGGGATCGGGGTTTCCGGATAGAGCTCTTGGAGCCGCTGCCGGACGTGATCCGCGCGTTGTTGTTTAAGCATGGTGCAAGTTTCTGGGGCGAGTGGAAGTGGTGCAATGGTGTTAGCGATGAGAAATGTGAATGGGTGGTTGGTGAAGACTTCTGGTAGTTTAAGCAGGCCATCCACGCAGGGTTTGCTCGGAAATGGCAAGAAGCTTTGGGCGTCCTGCGCCATCTCGGGCGAGGACGGACATGCCTTGGATGACGGCCATGATCATCCCTGCCAAGGCATCTGCGGAGGTCTTCTCTGGGAGGAATCCCAAGGTGACGTCGCGTTCGATCCGCTGCCGTAGCGCTGCCTCGATCCGCTGTCGGACTGCGGTCACTGCGGCCATGACCGCCGCACACGCGGCTGATCCGCTGGCGGTCGCACTGGCAAGAAGGCATCCCGGAGGGGTCGTTTCACCGGTGAATTTTTCCGCGGAAGCCACTAACAAGCCGCGGGCTGCATCTTGGGCAGTCGGCGCGGCGTGGATCCACTCATCCATCGCCGAAAGGTCGCCGGTGTAGAAATTTACCGCCGCGAGGAAGAGCCGCCGCTTGTCGCCGAAGGCTGCGTAGATGCTGGGCGCGGTCACTCCCATGGCTGCGGTGAGGTCGGAAATCGACGTGGTTTCGTAACCGTGTCGCCAAAACGCAAGCATCGCTTCCTGCAATGCGACTTCGCGGTCGAAGGAGAGCGGTCTGCCAATTTTCCGGGGCGCATCGGCATCTATAGATTTCATATCGATCACTATTAAATTGATTGACGACCCGCGGCAAGCGATTACCAATTCCGTATCGATCATTATGAAAAACGAAACTACTAAGCCACTCACCCATTTCCGCACGCTCGGCCGCTCTGGCCTCGTCGTCAGCCCGCTTGCCCTCGGCACGATGACTTTCGGCACTGACCGCTGGGGCGCGGATGCCACAACATCGCGCAGTATCTTCGACGCCTATCGCGAGGCGGGTGGAAATTTCATCGATACTGCGGACATCTATTCCGGCGGCTTGAGCGAGGAAATGGTCGGGCGCTTCATCGCCGACAGCGGATCGCGCGACGAGATGGTGCTGGCGACGAAATTCGCCTTCAACGGCTCGGCCAGTCCGCTCACCGCGACTCACCAAGGCAGTGGAAATCCAAATGCAGGTGGTGCCGGGGCCAAGAATATTCACCGCGCCTTGCACGCTTCTTTGAGGCGACTCGGCACCGACTACATCGACCTCTACTGGATGCACATCTGGGATGGAGTCACTCCGGTCGAGGAAATCGTGCAGACGCTCGGTGATCTCGTCCGTGCTGGGAAAATCCGCTATTACGCCCTCTCGGACATGCCGGCTTGGCTCGCCATGAAGGCTGCCACCCTCGCCGCCGAGCGTCGCGTCCCCGGCCCGGTCGCCATGCAGCTCGAATACTCACTCGTCGCGCGGGACATCGAGCGCGAACACCTCCCCGCCGCCCATGAGGCCGGCATGGCAGTGATGCCATGGAGTCCGCTCGCGGGTGGTTTCCTAACTGGGAAATACCAACGCCACACGACTCACCACAGCGGTCGCCTCAGTGGGACAAATCCCTTCGGCGACAGCAAATTCACGGAGCGAAACTGGGCTATCCTCGACGTTTTACAAACCATCGCTGCCGAGCACGACTGCCCCGCTGCTCAGATCGCGCTGGCTTGGGTCATGGCTCGTCCGGGCGTCACCTCGACCCTCATCGGCGCAAACACACTTGCGCAACTTCACGACAACATTTCCGCTGCGGAAATTATCCTCACGGACGACCAAATGAATCGTCTAACTACGGCCAGCGCAGTGGTGCCCGGCTTTACGGATAGTCTCGCCGCGCCCTTCATCCGGCGGATGGTTTTCGGTGGAAATGAAGTCCGTGGCTGGGGAGAGGCGTGAAATAAGGAGGATCACGATGGAACTACAGCCACCCTCGGCGACTCGGGTTTTTAAAATTTCCGCTAAAAAGCCGTAGAAAATGAGTTGGAAAATTGCTAGTCATCCGATCCATGGAACTGGCTTTCTTTGGATTTGTTTTTCTGTTGGTGCTGATGATTGCCGTGGCCGCGGTGATTCAATCCCAGCGAGGGCAAGCCGGGCCAAGTATTCACCGGAGAAATCCCGGCGACGGCGGCGGTCCATTTTTCATGAGTGATCTTGGGAATAATCACACCGCCCATCATCATTCGGGTGACTCATCTCAATCAGACAGCGGCGGCCATCACAGCCACCATCATAGCAGCGACTTTGATTCTGGAGGTGGAGGAGACTCGTGCGGAAGCGGTGACTCTGGAGGAGGCGGCGGTGATAGTGGCGGAGGCGGGGCAGGCGGTGGCGACTGATTTCCGCTTCTTCGTACACCTTGCAGGCTCTGTGAACGGACACTAGGGTCCGCCCCGGATGGCTCACGAATCGCTTGAAAATGAACCGACACGCCGTCAGTGGCGCGGTTTTTGGTGCATGATCGTGCAGCAGACGCAGAGTGCTTTTAACGATAAGCTCGCCCAGTTTACCCTGATTCCACTGGGTGCTGCGGTCGGCTTCGTGCTGCTGATCCCGGTCGGGAAAGGGGTGGAAATCGACGTGCCTTCCGCTGCCGGACTGCTGATGGCGCTGCCGATGGTGCTCTTCGCCCCGCTGGCTGGCTGGGTGAGTGATCGATTTTCCAAGCGGGACGTGATGCTCGGCGCGGCGATCTGCCAAGCGCTGGTGCTGGCAGAAATCTGCGGCGCGGTGGTGCTGCGGAACATGCCGCTCGCGCTCTGCGGGTTCTTCGCGCTGGCCGTGCAAGCCGCGTTTTTTAGCCCGGCGAAAATCGGGATTAACAAGGAACTCATCGGCTCCAAGCGGCTAGGTTTCGCCGCAGGCATCCAGCAAATGACGGCGATGCTGGCGATCTTGGTGGGGCAAATTTTCGCGGGTTGGTTGTTCGACCACCGGTTCACTGGCCACGGCGGCGGGGCGGAAATCGCGTGGCAGGTGGCGCTGGCTCCGCTGTTACTCTTGGCAGGACTTGCCGTCCCGGGATTGGCACTGGCTTGGGCGATTCCTCGGGTGCCAGCCCAAGGCGGGCCACCATTTACATGGAAACTTGCGGCCAGCCATTTCCTAAATCTTGCCGATCTATGGCGCGACGTGCCGCTCCGGCGCGCCTCCTTCGGCGTGGCATTTTTCTGGGGATTTGCCGCGTTTATCAATCTATGGTCGGTGAAGCTTGCCAAGGTCATGACCGGCGGTGGCGAGGGATTCGGCACGCAGTCGTCCATTTTCATGACTGCCGCCTCACTCGGGATGGCGGCGGGTTTCGGCTTCGCCTCATTTCTCATGCGGCGGCGGATCGAGCTCGGCTGGGTGCCGGTCGCTGGGATGTCGATGACAGTGGCGGCCCTCAGCCTCTCGTTCATGCAGCCACATGGTGCGGTTTTCCTATCAACTTTGGCGCTGCTTGCATTCTCGGCAGCCGTTTTCCTCGCGCCGCTGAATGCATGGATGCAGGACCGCTACCCGGCGGCGAAGCGTGGCGAGCTGCAATCTGCGGTGAATTTACAAGATTGCCTCGCTGGAATCGTCGCGGTGATCTTGATCGGGGTTTTCGAATACAGCGCGAAAATTTTCGGGATCTCTGCCGCAGTGGGATTCCGTTTTGAAATCGCCTTCATTGGAATCATCTGCGGGGTGGTCAGCCTATTCATCATCCGCCTGCTGCCCGGGGATTTCATCCGTCTCGTCGGTTGCGCGGTCATCCGCTCGATCTATCGGATCCAAACGGTGCATCCTGAGCGCATCCCGGCAGTGGGTGGCGCACTGCTGCTGCCGAATCACGTCACCTTCGCGGATGGCTTTTTCATCACCGCCGCCAGCCCCCGGCCGGTGCGCTTCGTGATGGACGAGGCCTTCGTCGCAAATCCTGCGGTGCGCATTTTCACACGAATTTTTAATACCGTGACGATCCGCCGTGATCAGCCACGCGAGGCGATTCGGATCACCATCGACGCGCTAAAAAACGGCGATCTCGTCTGCCTATTTCCCGAGGGCCAACTGACCCGCACCGGCACTCTCTGCGAGCTGCGCCGTGGCTTCGAGCTGATCGCGAAAAAGGCAGGTCATCCGCTGGTCCCGATGTGGATCGACGGCTCGTGGGGGTCGATTTTCTCATTCGAGCGGGGCAGTTTTTTCCGTAAGCTTCCCTACCTCCTTCCTTACGGAATGACTGCCGCCTTCGGTGAGGAAATCCAGTCGCAAGCTGCTGATTTGGAAACCGTGCGACAAGGATTACTGGTGGCCTCAGCCTCAGCGCAGGAGAGACGTTTCAGCCCACTCGGCTGGGGTAAGCGGATACCTTCAGGGAAAAATTCAGCGATTACTGCCTTCCGCGCTCTCGGTGAATCCGCCCGCCGCCGGATGTGGATCAACGGCCACCAAATCGGCCAAATCAACGCCCTCCAACGCCGCGAACCGTTCTTCGTCCTTCACGAAGATCCCGTGCCATCACAGCTTCTTGGCCTTGCGCTGACTTTCCCCGAGCTGTTCGCTGCCTCGCTAAAAACCCGCGATTTCTTGGACGGAAATCAACCGGGCGCGTGGGTCGGCGGTGAGTCATTACGGAGGAAGTTAGAATCCACTCCGCTCACTCAGCAGATCGAGTTTTACGACTTCGGAGCGGAGGCTCTGACCCCGCTTTGCCGCCCCGGGCTGATCCACTGCCCGTGTCTTGCAATCGACGGGATCGTCATTTCCATGTCGATGCCCGACCCAGCGCGACCCGCTGCCGACAGCGACCCGCAGTCCGGCCGCAAGCCCGGCACCTGGGGCAAGTTGTTGCCCGGTTGGTTCCTACTGCCTGCGGGAAATGGCCACCTGCGCGCGCATGGTCCGGCCGCCGTCGAGGAAGGTCTTGAGCTGCCGCTCGGCACTTATCTCGATGCACAAGGTTTCCTAGGTTGGAAAGACCCGCACACTCATCGCGAGGTCTCCGAAGAGACGGGAAATTCCTAGGAAGCTCAATAATTTCGCAGGAGCGAAAAAATTTGTCCCGTTTCCCCCGTTCGAGATCAGTTATGATTAAGACTATGGAAACTTCCACGCCATCCGACTCCGAGCTGCTCAGGGTTTGGCTTGCCCACCGTAGCGAGTCGGCCTTCCGAGCACTCGTCGCCCGCTACGCCGCACTTGTCCACATGGCGGCTAAACGGACTTGTGGCGATGACGCGCTCGCCGCAGATGCCTCGCAGTTAGTGTTCATCCTCCTCGCTCAAAAAGCGCCATCCCTCACCTCCCGCAGCTCGCTCGCTGGCTGGCTCCACATCGCCGCCGTCATGCACACCAAGCGTCTCGTCGCAAAAAGCCGCCGCGAAACCCGTAAACTCCAGCACCTCCATACCGTTATGGAACCTCAGACCCGCTCTTCCTCCGAGAGTCCTTGGCAAGAAATCCAGCCCGTTCTCGACGAAGCACTCTCTGCTCTCTCAGTAAAAGATCGCGAGACGCTACTCCTGAAATTCTATCGCTCCCTCAGCGTCCGGGAAATCGCCACCACGCTCGGCATCGGCGCGGATGCTGCGCAAAAACGGCTCGACCGCGCCACCGAGCGCCTCCGCCAGAAGCTCACCCGCCGCGGCGTCCACACGGTAGGCACCACGCTCGCAGCCATCTTAGTTGCTGGCTTCGCGAACGATGCCCATGCCGTGAGTCACTCCGTTTCTCGTCTTACCGCCAAGGCCGTCGCCGCAAATACGATCAGCACCAGTCTCATCACATCTATCACACTTATCTTTATGACTCATCGCACAACACTCATCGGCGCAACAGGCGCCGTTCTCACTGGCACTGCCATCACCGCAGCCTTGATCGGTGGTAATGTTAGTAACACCACGACCGCCCGTGCTTCCTATTCCGACTCCCGCTCGAGCGAGGAACCAATCACCCATCTTAAGGCTGGCGAGGAACTCAGCACAGGAGTGCAGAAAATTTCGCGTCTGCGACCGAGCACCACGCCAGAAACCGCCGCACTCAATGAAAAATTCGGTAAATCTAGGGTGAGTCTTGCACAACGCTATGTCCAAGATGCCCAAGTCACCATTACGACTAAAATCAAAATTCTTGATAACCAACTCAGGTTCTTCACCCCGGAAAACCAAAATGAGGATCAATTGGCAAAAGTGCTTTTCGGAGATTTCTCAGAAGCCCTTCACTTAACTCACGAACAAAGTTCAGCCATCAAAAAACTCCACTCCGAAGTGTTAGTTGAGAGAATCAAAAATCTAACGATAGTTTTGGATGGGGTTGCCAAGGACTCAGTCGATTTGACTGAATTACTGCTTGAGGCGGATGCTTCTAAGAATAACCGCCTACTCCCAGCAGGGAAAGTCGCTTCAAATCAGGAGACCTCCAGTAATCCAACCGGTCATTTGATCGGGCTACTTCTTTGTAATGAGTTCTATGTCTCGCCCTCCATCTTGGATGACATGCAGATGAGCACGATATTAAGTAATGTATTTAATCCACAGCAAGAAGAAGCCTACCGTAAGAAGTTGAGTGAGGGTTCCATCAAGCTCATCGGACCGATCCAGCCTCTTGACACTGCATTCATCCAAGCCGATTTTACTAGTAAATCAAACCTCGAAGATCTCTGTAACAAGATGAGTGACACTCGACAAGGAATGGATCAAGTGATGCGGAGCTGGAAGAACTAAGTTAGAAAATAGAGTGATAGACTCAAGCGCTCCAAGATTTGTGGACACGGCTAAATTCCACGCCGGTAATTCGGTAGGCCACCACAGATCTTGATCTGTGGCAGTACAACCTAGGAAAAAATAACCTAGTTTTCTAACATTAGACTTTTCGATTACCCATCTCCTCGGGAGATACCCGTAACAAAACGGAGGTGATTCATTCTGGCAGCACCGTGACCACCGTCGGCTTCACCGAGAAAATGCGGGCGGCTGTTTCCCGGACTTGCTCCGCAGTGAGCGCCTGATAGGCCGCTGGAAGCAAGCGGTGTTGGTCGGCAGGATGGCCGAAGAGCAGGTCCAGCGCGACATGGCGGGCCACCGAAGCGGGTGATTGCTGCTGGATGGCGAGGCCACTGAGGACAGTGGAGCGGACCCGGTCGAAGGCCTCGTCCGGTATGCCATGGGCGGCGATTTTCGCAATTTCCGCAAGTAATTCGCCGCGGGCGAGCTCAGCTTGTTCCGGTGAGGTGGCGACGTAAAAAGTAAATAGTCCGGTATCGTAACCGAGGAACTGGGTGGCTCCGACCTGATAGGCGAGGCCGAGTTCTTCGCGAATCCGAGTGAACAGCGGACCTGCCATGTCGGAGGAGTATTCTTGGATCATGGCCAGTGCGTGGCGGTCGGTGCCGCTGACCGTGGTGCCGGGGAAGCCGATAGTGATCACGGCCTGCTTTTTGGGTAAATTTCGCAGCAGCTCGCCTCCGGTCGCGAGTTGGCTGGCGGGGGCGACCCAGCGCTGGCCTTGTGGTAACGCAGCGAATTTTTCTGATAGAAGCTTGAGTGTCGCCGCTGGATCGAAATCACCGGCGATGGCGAGCGTGATATTTGCGGCGTTGAAAAGCTGCGAGTGGTGCGCACAGAGCGCCGGACGCTCAAGCGTGGCGAGAGTTGCCACCGAGCCAAGCGCGTCGAGACCGTAGCCAGTGCCGCTGAAAATGGCATGGCGTAAGGTGCTGAACCCGGTGTGCAGCGGATCTTGCAGGGCCTCTTCTAAACTGGCGAGCTGGCTGGCTTTTTCCCGACCGATCGCATCGCTCGGCAGTGCGGGCGAGAGGATGACTTCGGCAAATACATCGGCAATGATGCTGAGGTCAGGAGCAAGTCCAGCGGCTTGGATGAGCAGTGCGTTGTTACCCGTATTCGCGCCGATCGAGGCTCCTAACGACTCCAGGGTAAGCGCGATTTCTTGGGCACTGCGGGTGAGAGTGCCCTTGGACAGCGTCGAGGCGAGCAGTTGGTTGAGGCCGTTAGCTTCGGGGTTTTCAGAAGGCAGCCCGCCACGGACGGCTGCTTGCAGGTGGACCAGCGGCACGCGGTGGTCGGGGATGAGCGCGAGTGTCAGGCCATTTTCCAAGACGTGGACTTGGATTTCCTCGCGGGCACGGGCGACTTTGGCACTGCGGACCGGAGCCGGTGCATCCATTGGATCGAGAATCGTCAGGCTGAGTCGCTCGTCGGTAAGAGTCGCGGCGACACGGCGGATATCGTCCGCTGTGACGGCTTGGATCGCAGCGAGGTAGCGACGGGTGAAATCCAGATCGCGAGCTTCATGCCAATTCGACGCAAGGTCCGAGGCACGGCCGGAAGCAGTGGTCAGCCCGCGGAATTGGCTCGCTGCGATCTGGCGCTTGGCCTTGGCGAGATCCTCGTCCAGCGCACTGCCAGAAACGGCGGCGACCTCTTCCAGAATCGCCTCGATCAAGGCGTCGCGCTTGGCTGGCTCGGCATCCGCAGAAGCGGCTAACAGCCCTTCACGGCCCGGGCCAGTCCATGAGAACGCAGAAATTTCCAACGCTAACTCCCGCTCCTCGCGCAAGCTGCGGTGGAGTCGCGAGGCACGGCCACGGCCGAGGATGCCAGCGAGCACGTCGAAGGCCGGTGCGTCCGGGTGGTCGAGCGCCGGGGTCTTCCAAGCGAGTGAAATCCGGCTCGTCGGCACGGCGAAGGTTTCGCGTGCACGCCGCGGCCCGATTTGTGGCGCATCCACAGCGACTAACGGATCACGACCGCCACCGGTTTGTAAACCAGCCGTCATTTCATCCATCATCGCGCGGGCTTCCACCGCGTCGAAATCCCCAGAAATCACCGCAAAGCAGCGGTCCGGCGTGTAGCGGTCGCGGTGGTAGTTCGTCAGATCTTGGTGGCGCAGCGCGTCGAACAAATGCCGGTGACCGATGACTGGGTGGCGGCGCGGGTCTTGATGAAAGACGGTGGAAAATAACAGCCGTGACGCCGCATTATCAGGATCGTCCAGCCCCATGTCGATTTCTCGGCGGATCACGTCCTTTTCCTTTTCAAACTCCGACTCCGGCAAGTTAGGGAAAAACACGAGATTGGTGAGAGTTTTCAGGAAAACCGGCAGCGACGCGGAAGGACCATCGATGTAGTAAACCGTCCGATCGAAGCTGGTGTAAGCATTCCAATGCCCGCCCGCCGCTTGGACGGTATCGGCGAGGGTGTCTGCATCGTAATCACGAGTGCCCTTGAAGACCATGTGCTCGAGGAAATGGGAAATCCCGGCTCCGAGGTGGACGTCCTCATGCATACTGCCAGTGGCCACCCAGATTTGTGCACTGACGACCGGGGCCGTCGGATCGGGATCGAGAATCAGCGTGAGGCCGTTAGGCAGCGTTTCGACAGTGGCGGTGGTGGCAGGGTATTCCATGAAATTGAAGCTTGGACGGATGGGTGGATGACGTATAACCCACTGCGATGCAACGGTGGATCGTTCTGGGAATTTTAACAATGATACTGATGGTCGGCGGTGGCGGGTTCGCCTACTGGACCTACAGGCAGAACCGCCCGAATCCAGTATGGGTGCCTCTAGTGATCAACCGGGAATTGCCTGAGGACAAGCGCGGGGAAATCGCCAAGGAATTGAAGGCAAAATTGAGCAAGTCCGAGATTTTGAAGCAAATCAGCAGCGATTTGCACTTGGCGCAGAAATGGCAGTTACCGACCGACGAGGTGGCTGCTCAGGAAATCGCTAAGCGCCTTTTCGTCAGAGTCGGAGAAGCGGATTCACCGGAAGGCCGGGTGCCGTCGATCAATGTGGGCGTCGAAGGCTCACGGCGGGATGCGGCCATTTCTGGAGAAATTGCCCTGAGACTGATGAAGGAGGTGTGGAAAATCCTCGGCATCAACCCGTCGGCGGAAAAACCGTTCTAAGCGCGGGGGCTGACTTGTGCGATCTTGGCAGTGAATGCCGACATACCCGATCTCACCGCGCCGAGTAGCGGTGATGTGCCGCCCTTTTCGGGCGACTGTCGCAAGGCCTTCGCCATCGTGATCGGTGAGGCGGAGAAAACGGGCGTGGGCACGCTGCGGGTGAAGCACTGGCGAAGCTCAAATGGGCCGGCCCGTCATTCGCCGAACTGAATGGGATGCCAATTGGATTCCAATTCTGATCCCCACGGCCACTGCGGGTGCCATCTCGGTGATTTGAAGGGAAGGCTCTTTGGAAATTAGAAAAGGAGTTTTTAAAATCACGCTTGAATGCACTTCCTTGCGAGGTTGCATTCGCCCGTGAGCACTCGGAATTCAAGATCGTTACATGACCTCGGATTTTCTGAGCTGGTGGAAACGTTGGCGGCAGATGGTGTGATCCGCCATCATGCCAAGGTGCTCTGGCGTGTCCTGCACCGCGAGGGAGAATTGGATCTAGCAGGACGAAATTTCCTCCCACCCTTGAAGCGCTGGGTTGCCGAATCCGTGGGCGAGGGCAAAGCGTTTTTTCTCGATGCCCCTGAGGTGGTCGATGAAATCCGTAGCTCGGACGGGCTGACCCGGAAGTTTCTCCTTCGGCTCCGCGATGGGCAAACGATCGAGACCGTCATGATGGGCTACGAGGGGCGTCACACGGTGTGTGTCAGCACGCAGGCGGGTTGTGCGATGGGTTGTGTATTCTGTGCGACAGGGCAGATGGGATTCGTCCGGCACTTGCGTTCGGGAGAAATTGTCGCGCAAGTCCTTCATGTCCGGCGGGTTTTAAAATCCATCGATCCGAAAAAGCGTATTCGCAACATGGTCCTCATGGGCATGGGTGAACCGCTGCATAATTACAATTCGGTCATGAGTGCGCTCGGCTCGATTTCTGATGTCGGCGGCGCAAGCATCGGTCCTACGAAAATTTCGATCAGTACCGTGGGCGTTGTTCCTAGCATCCTGCGCATGGCGGAAGAAGGTCGGCCCTATCGACTCGCCGTCAGTTTGCACGGTTCGACCGAAGAGGAGCGCTCGGCGCTGGTGCCTGCCAGCAAACGCTGGTCACTGGCGTTGTTGATCGAGACTTGCCGGAAATACGGCGAAATCACCGGTAAGCGGATCTTCTTCGAATGGACGCTCATCGCCGGTAAGAACGATTCGCCCGAGACCGCTCACCGCCTCGTGGCGCTCCTGAGCGGCATCGATGCTCACATCAATCTGATCCCGCTCAATCCCACCGGCGGCTTCACGGGAGTGCAAAGTCATTCCGGGCATATTTTCCAAGAAATTCTCATCGCTGGTGGTTTCCCTTGTACCTTTCGCCAGCGTCGTGGAATCGACGTCGCTGCGGGCTGTGGAATGTTGAAAGCAGATAAGCTCATTCGGAAAAATTGAGTCGAATGTGTCGAAAAAGACGCTTTCGGTCCTTATTCGGGCTGAAATGACCGAGTAGAGTCATGGGAGTTAGCCGTTTTGTGACGGGATAGTCACATGAGAGCCCTTGAGGCAGAATGAGATCCGGGAAGAGACTCCGCGCCTCAGGTTTCTGGCATCGGCATGAATCGTTTCTCTCTATCACTCTCGTTTTTTTCGCGATTTGCGGGCGCTTTCTGCCTGCTCATCGTGTGGAATCATGAGGCGCGCGCCCAAGATCTGACTTCGCTCACCGTCCGTGAATACCGGGTGGAGGGGGTGAAGCGCTTGGGCCGTCTCGAGGTGGAGGAGGCAGTGTATCCTTATCTCGGACCCGGTCGGACAGCGGCGGATGTCGAGTCCGCGCGTGCAGCCTTGGAAAAGTCCTATCACGACAAGGGGTTTGAAACCGTGTCCGTCGTCATCCCCCAACAAGATCCACGGCGCGGGGTGATCCGGCTCGAAGTGGTCGAAGGAAAGGTCGGTCGCTTGCGGGTCAATGGCGCGAAATGGTTCCTGCCCTCCGCAATCCGGCGTGACGCTCCGTCAGTGGCAGAGGGTGAAGTCCCCGATATGACCCGGGTGAAGAAGGACATTCTTGCCCTGAACCGCTTGTCCGACCGCCGCGTAACCCCGGTGCTGCGTGCCGGAGTAGAGCCCGGGACGGTCGATATCGACCTAAATGTGGAGGACAAGAATCCACTCCACGGCTCGCTCGAATTAAACAACCGCTACAGCTCCAACACCACCGACCTACGGCTCAATGGCGCGATCAGTTATGGAAACCTCTACCAGCTTGGCCACACCTTGGGTCTCAATTTCCAAATCGCTCCCGAAAATACCAACGACGCGAAGGTCTTCTCCGGATACTACCTCGCTCGAGTGTCAGACGGTGTGAGTCTGATGCTTCAAGGCGCGAAGCAAGACAGTAACATCTCCACCCTCGGCGACTCCGCAGTGGTCGGCCGGGGCCACACCGTCGGCCTGCAAGCGTTGTTCGATCTACCGTCGGGGGAAGGGTTCTATCAGACCTTCAGCCTAGGTATCGACTACAAGCACTTCAGCGAGGACATTTACGTTTTCGGCGACGAGGAACTCGTGATTCCCTCGCCGATCGAGTATTACCCCATCAGCGCAAACTACGGCGCCACATGGCTTGCGGAGAAAGTCTTCACTGAGTTGAACACCTCGCTGAATTTCAACCCGCGCGGCGTCGGCAGTGGCGAGCGCGACTACTCAAACAAACGCTATAACGCAGATGGCAGTTATGTTTTTTTGCGCAGCGACCTCGCCCGCACCCAAGACCTCACCGATGGCTCCCAGCTCTTCGGGAAAATCCAGTCACAAATCGCCAGTCAGCCCTTGATCAATAATGATCAGACATCCGGCGGTGGTCTCGGCACTGCGAGAGGTTATCTCGAAGCCACCGCCCTTGGTGATAATGGGCTCTTCGGCACGGTCGAGTATCGCACGCCATCCTTCATCGGCAAACCCTCCGCCCGCGAAGGTGCAAGCCCTAACGAATGGCGCTTTCACTCCTTCGCCGACTTCGGCCTCGTGGGCATCTGGGATGCATTGCCCGGCCAGCAGAAACGCACTGGCCTCGCAAGTGGTGGAGTCGGCACCCGTTTCAAATTCAACGACCATTACAACGGCTCGCTGGACGTCGCCGTGCCCTTCATCAGCCAAACCGCCGCCGATGCTGGCGACGTCCGGGTGACCTTCCGCGGCTGGGCAGATTTCTAATATCTTTCAAAAACGAACCGCTCCACATGAAGAAATTTCTCCTCATCCTCACCCCGCTCATCGCGATGGTTTCAGTCAACCTCGCCTTCGCTGCCGACGCCGAAGCGACTTGGTGGAACCCCGCATGGACTCAGCGCCAAACGCTCAAGCTCGATCCCGCTGCCGCGAAAATCACCGAAAATCCAGGTTCCGCCACCCTCCTCATCCGCCTGTCCGATGCGAATTTCCCCTTCGCCTCCGCTCGCCAAGATGGCAGCGACTTACGCATCATCGCCGCCGACGGTAAAACCCAGCTCGCCCATCAGATCGAGAGTTGGGACAGCCTTCTCAATGAAGCCTACGTCTGGGTCAAGCTGCCAGGATCCACTTCCGCCGCCAAGGAAACCCTCCACCTGTACTCCGGAAATCCCACCCCAGACGCAGGCCCAAAAGCGACGGATGCCTTTGATTCCGACACCACGCTCGTTTGGCATTTCGCCGGGCGCGGTGCCGCCCCCACCGACACCACGGGAAATAACAACAACGCAGCAGCCCCTGCCACCACCGCAGAAGGATCACTCATGGGCAATGGCTTGCGGTTGTTAGTGACGCCAGTTGTGCTCCCCGAGTCGCCATCCCTCGAGTGGAAACAAGGCCAATTTCTGACCATCTCCACTTGGATCAAGCCCGCCGCCCTTCAAGACAATGCGGTCCTCCTCAATCGTGGCGAGGGTGCGCAGTCACTGCAGATCCTCCTCAACCAAGGAGTTCCCATCATGAAGCTTGGAGCGAAAACCAGCCCAGCTGCCGCCGCAGTTTTACCTAACGTATGGAGTCATCTCGCAATGGTTGCCGATGGTAAAACACTCCAATTATTTCTCAATGGTGACCTCTATACCACTCTCGATGGCGAACTCCCCGCGCTGACCAGCCCCATCACTCTCGGTGCCGCCCAGAGCGGATACAGTGGCGAGCTTGACGAGTTCACCCTCTCCAAAGTCGCTCGTCCCACCGCATGGCTCAAGCTCACCGCCGTCAACCAAGGAGCGTCCGAAGCGGCCCAAGGCGTGCTCTCGTTAGGCGCTGTCGAGGGTGGCGAAGTCGCGGAGCAGAGCCACCTCATGCAGCATCTCTCGCTCTTCGGCGACATTGCGAAAAACATGATGTTCGACGGCTGGATCGCCATCGGCGTCTGCGCCATCATGATCGTCGTCGGCTGGACCGTCGCGGTGAAAAAGTTTATCTATCTAAACTCCATTGAGAAAGGCACCAAAGTCTTCCTTAGTCAGTGGAAATCTCTCTCCACCGACCTTACCGCCCTTGATCCCGGGGATCAGTCAAACGTCAGCAGCCTCGGAGGCCAAGTCGCGGAATCCGAGCAAGCACTCATCGGTAAATCTCCGCTTTATCATATCTACCAGATCGGCTCCGAAGAAATCCGTCACCGCCTCGCCAAGGACGGCAGTCGGGTTCAAGGACTTTCCGGTCGCTCCATCCAAGCCATCCGCGCCAGTCTTGATGCTGGCCTCGTTCACGAAAGCCACCGCCTCTCAGACGGCCTCGTTTACCTAACCATCAGCATTGCAGGTGGTCCCTACGTTGGATTGTTAGGAACCGTGGTCGGTGTGATGATTACCTTCGCCATCATCGCGAAATCCGGTGAAGTGAATGTTAACTCCATCGCCCCCGGCATCGCCTCCGCGCTGCTCGCCACCGTCGTCGGTCTCGTCGTCGCCATCCCAGCACTCTTCATCTACAGCTACCTGAACGGGCGTATTAAGAATTCGTTAGGCCTCATGCAAGTCTTCATCGACGAGTTCGTCGCCAAGATGGCGGAGTTCTACCGCCCGGCCAATGAGGTTGAATCCACTGGCGGCGGATCTTCACACTGAAATAGGTCCCATAAGTCCTATCACTTTCAACCCACACTCACCATGGCCTCCGCCGACGACAAAAGCTACGACGACATCAACGTCACCCCCATGGTGGACCTCTACCTCGTCCTCCTGCTGATCTTCATCATCATGACCACCGCCGGGGTACAGGGTGTGAAGGTGAATTTGCCAAGCGCAAGCAAGGCCTCATCGCCTAAGTTAGATGCCCCTAAGACTCAGGCCATCACTATCGACAACCAAGGAAACATCAAACTCAACACCTTCTCCGTCACCCTTGCCGACCTTGAAACCAAGCTTGCTGCCATCAAAGCCGCCACCCCCGATGTGCCTGTCGTCGTCCGTGGCGACCGCGCCAGCCAATACCAAGGAATCATGGATGTATTAGATGTCCTCGGTCGCGTCGGCATCAGTCAGATCGGCCTCGCTACCCAGCCCGCCAAGTAACACTCGCCTTAGCATTTCCTTCATGTCTGCGCGTCCGCCATTTCCCCCGCCCGCTCGCAAGCCGGGCAAGCACCGACTATTTATCGGGCTGATGCTAGGTGTCGTTTTGCTCGGTGGTGTTGCATCATTCCTCATGTCCGGCGGTAAAAGTCCGCGTAGGACCGCACCGCGCCAAGAGGTCATCACCATCACGCTGCCGCCGCCCCCCCCACCGCCGCCGCCGCCGAAAATTGAGCCACCCAAAGTCGAACCACCACCGGATGACACGAAGGAGGAAATCGTCGAGGAAGCCCCTGTCGATCTCACTCCACCAGACGACCCTATCGAAGCTCCTCCCTCCGACGATCTCGGCACCAACATCACTGGCGGCAATGGTCCCGACATGGGCCTCTCTCGCGGCGGGGGAAATGGCCGCATCGGTGGAGGGAGAGGAGGACTCGGCGGAAAGAATAAATACGCCCGCTATTCGGTCTCCGCCAAGGCCAGCATCGAGAGCGCTCTGCGGAACGACCCTGTCACCCGCAAGGCCGTGATCAGCGGACTCGCCATTGAGTTCTGGCCGGATTCCAGCGGCACCATCACTCGCGTCCGCATCCTCGGCTCCTCCGCAGGTTCCGTCCTTGACCAAGCCGTCAAGCGCGTCCTCGTCGGCCTCCAGACCCCACCCGCCTCCACTCCCGCCGAAATGCCGCCCTCCGTTCGGATTCGCATCTCCGCTCGCAAGTCATCCTAACTGGAAACTTCCTAAAAATTTTAGAAATCTCTCATGTCTTCTCAACGCACCTTCGCTCTTGCCGCGCTTCTCGGAACCTGCCGCCTGCTCACCGCAGAGGAGGTCAACACCGAGACCGCGCCTGTCGCTCCTGATTCTGCCCTATCAGAAGCCACGGATCCCGTCATCAATGCCCCGCTCACCAGCGACCTCCCCGCCGAAGCAGCCGCCGCGAAATCCGCCGCCCCCTCCACCAACGTCACCGTCAATCTCATCGCCCGGCTCGTCGAGAAAGGCATCCTCTCCCAAGAAGAGGCCACCGTCATGATTCAACAGGCCGAGGCAGAAGCCCAGCAGGCCCAACAGAATGCCGCCGCCCAAGCCGACATCGCTGCGCTGCCGCCCGAGCCAAGCGCGGACGAAATGCGCGTCACTTACATCCCCGAGGTCGTTAAAAATAGCATGCGCGACCAGATCAAGCAGGAGCTCATGGCCACCGCCCGCGAGCAAAAATGGAGTGAGAAACACTACCCCACTTGGACCGAGAAATTTCGCCCCTTCGGCGATCTCCGCGGCCGTTACGAGGGCGTCTATTTTGGCGAGACTAATGATAATAGCGGTGGCTTTCCTAACTTTAATGCCATCAATACCGGAGCGCCATTCGATACCTCTGGCACCCAGTTCTCTCCGCAATACAACGTCGATCAAGATCGCCAGCGCACGCGCCTTCGTGCCCGATTTGGCACCGACATCCTGCTAGGCGACGGCTTCAATGGCGGCATCCGCCTCGCCACCGGTGACTCCAATAGCCCAACTTCGCCTAATCAAACACTCGGTGGCTCCGGCGGGAACTTTTCCAAATATGCCATTTGGCTCGACCGCGCCTTCCTTAGCTATGACGCCGGTCCTGGCGATGGCGAGGAACTCACCTTCCTCCTCGGGCGCTTTGATAATCCCTTCTTCTCCACCGACGTGCAGTGGGACGATGATCTCGGCTTCGACGGCCTCGCCCTACGTGGCAAGGTCAAGCTCACCGATAAGGCCTCCACCTTCTTCACCGCCGGTTACTTCCCCGTCTTTAATACTGACTTTAACTTCGCTTCTAACCAACCAGCGAAATTCGCAAGTACCGACAAATGGCTCACTGGAGCCCAATTTGGCATCGACTGGAAAATCACCGACGAACTTACCGCCAAATTTGGCGTCGCCTACTACGACTTCAGTAACATCTCCGGCGAGCTTTCGAACCCCTTCACCCCGCTCACCAGTAGCGACGCTGGCAACACCGACAGCACCCGCCCCGGCTTCGCCCAGCGGGGTAACACCTACATGGCCCTGCGCGACATCGTTCCCACCGCCGCGAACGACTTTGGAAACAAATTTCAATATCAGTACTACGGCCTAGCCTCAGAATTCAGAAACCTCACCGTCACCGGGCGACTGGATTATGATCACTACGATCCCGTTCGAATTTCCCTCCTCGGCGAAGTCACGAAAAACATCGCTTTCGATGCAGGTGCCATCAACAAAAATGCCGTCAACAACCGTGGCCCCAAACCCAAGACTGGCACCAAAGCCGGTGCCTTCGAAGGTGGCGACACCGCGTGGAACCTAGCCTTCCAGGTCGGCAAGCCCGCCATGGAACACTTCGGCGACTGGCAGGCTGGCTTCGGCTACCACTACGTCGAATCCGATGCGGTTGTCGATGGCTTCACCGACTCCGACTTCGGCGGTGGTGGCACCAACCTCCAAGGCTATTTCATCGGTGGTAGCATGGCCCTGACACCTTCCGTCCGCCTTGGCCTCAAATGGATGAGTTCTGACGAAATCATCGGCTCCCCGCTCAGCACCGACACCCTTCAGTTCGACATCAACGCCAAGTTCTAACGCCATCATGAAATCTTCCACCACCACCTCGTGGCTGGGACATCCTGTCCCAACTCGTTCCAGAAGCCTCCTGCTTCTCGTTCTTCTATCAACAACCGTCCTCCACGCAGCCGAAGAACCCGATCCGAGCGTAAAAATGCGCGAGCAACTCCGAGCCGTCACCCTCCAGCTCCGCACCGCCCAGACCGAGTCCGCGAACGCCCAAGCCACCGCCGCCGCCGCTGATCAAAAGTCAAAAGAACTCGCCACCCAGATCGGAGACCTTGAAAAGCGCAATGCCAGCCTCCTTAAGCAGGCGGATAACGACAAGGCATCAGCCGCCGGGTCCATCGAAGTGCTAGAGAAAAAAGTCTCAGACCGTGACACCCTGCTCGTCCAATACAAACAAGCCTTCGAAAAAGCCAAAGCCGCCTATCAAAAAGCCGACGCCACCGCCACCACCAAGGAAGTGGAACGCGCTAAACTCGCTGCGGAACTCATCACCTCCAAACACACCGTCGCCGACCGCGAGCGCAAGAACATCGCCTTATTCAACACGGCCAATGAAATCCTCGACCGCTATCAAGGCTACTCACTCGGCAAGGCTCTCACCGCCCGCGAGCCATTCATCGGCACCACCCGAGTCAAGATTGAGAACTTAGTCCAAGGCTATCAGGACAAAATCCTCGATAATCGGATCGCTGCCAAAAAGCCCTGAACCGGTGTCTCAATGTGTCGCAATCGTCACCGTCTCATCCGCCGCGGTTGACGGATAATTTGCGACTGATCTTGTCAAAGTCCTACGCGTCCACGGTTTTAAAAACCTACTTCCTGTCCTTGCTATGAAAGCCAAACGTTTCCTCTTCCGTGCGCCCGCCATTTTTGGGATTCCCCTCAAGTATGGCGTTCCCGTGTTTGTTGGCTTCACCTTCGCCATCAGCGGGCTCACCGCAGAGGCAGGCGACATTCTGCGCGGCGGTGGGACACGCTCTGACAAACCTAGCCGTGCCACCAGCGGGGCACCCACCCCCGCTGCCACTGATGCTGCCCGTGCAAGTGCCAAGGACACACTCGCCCGGACTAATCGCACGCTCGATGCCATGCGCGCCCTGCAGAACGCTGCGAGAAATGCAGCCATCCGCAACAACGCGAAACCTCCGGGAAATAGCCCTAATAACCCACTCGTCACCCTCCCCAGAGTTCCTAACGGGATCGCGCTTGGCGGGCTCAAGCCCACCGCGAATCCCACCCTCTGGACCGGCGCGAATGCACCTGTCCAAACCGTTAAAAACGGAAAAACCAAGGTCACCATCAAGCAAACGACCCAGCAAGCATTGCTCAACTGGGACACCTTCAACGTCGGAAAAAACACGACTCTCACCTTCGACCAGACCAAGGGCGGAGCTGACGTCGGCAAGTGGATCGCCTTCAACCGCATCACCGACCCCAGCGGCAATCCCACCCAGATTCTCGGCAAAATCAAAGCCGCAGGCCAAGTTTACATCATCAATCCTAACGGAATCATTTTTGGAGCTGGCAGCCAAGTCGACGCCCGCAGCCTCACCGCGTCTTCCCTTCCCATCAACGCAAACCTCATCCAGCGCGGCCTGCTCAATAATCCAGACGCGCAGTTCTTGTTTAGTGGTTTGGGTATCCCCGGAGGAGCCGATGGCACGCCTAACTTCGATCCCGGTCCGCTGCCAGCAAGTGGCAAATACGGTGACGTCACGGTGCAGGCTGGAGCTGTTTTAAAAAGCCTTCCCGGCAGTGGTGGTAACGGTGGGCGGATCATGCTGGTCGGCCCCAACGTGACTAACAATGGCACGATCTCAACTGAATCTGGGCAGACGATTCTTGCCGCGGGTTTGCAAGTCGGAGTCGCGGCGCACAATGGTAATGACCCGAGCCTACGCGGTTTGGACGTATGGATCGGTGCGGTCGGCGACGGCGCGGGTAAAGTCACCAATTCCGGTCTGATTGATGTGCCGACCGGCAGCGCTTGGCTGGGTGGTCGTTATGTGGAGCAGCTTGGAGTCATCGACAGCACCACGTCCGTGAATCTGAACGGACGCATCGATTTGAAAGCCAGCTATGGCGCTGTCGGGAATCCGAATTTCGACAGTACGACCGAGCAGGGTTCGGGCGGTCCGATGTTTTTCAACCAGTTCACCGGCGTAGTTACCCTAGGAGAGGGCAGCGTCACGCGGATTCTGCCAGATTACGCCAGCGACAAGGCGGTTCCCGGCACTGCATTACCAGAAAAGTCACAAATCAATATCGAAGGCCTGACGATTCATTTTGACAAAAACTCAACAGTCCTCGCCCCCAATGCTGAAGTGTCTGTAAGAGCGGGAGTCTGGCCTTATAAGGATGTGGATGGTAATCGCACGATCTTCGATTCCACCGGGAAAGTTGAATCAGGACTTACCAACTACTACTCCGGTTCCGAGCAGCGTTTCTTCTTCAAGGGAGGCCAGATTTATATCGATGACGCGGCGGTGATCAATGTGGCAGGCAGCGTCGATGTCTTCGTCCCGTTAGCGCAAAGCATCCTCAATGTAAAACTGCTGGGCTCCGAACTCGCGGACTCGCCGCTGATCCGTGACACCGTTCTACGAGGGAAGATTCTCACTGTGGATATCCGCAATACGGGTGTTTATAACGGGAAATACTGGGTCGGCACGCCGCTGGGTGATGTCACTGGATTGGTTGGGTTGATTGAGCGCAATGCCGCGCAGCTCACCGCTGTCGGTGGAAACATTAATTTGCAGGCGGGCGGCTCCATTGTTGTAAGCAAAAACTCGACACTCGATGTCTCTGGCGGCTCTTTCCGCCATGAAGGAGGCTTGGTGAAAACGACTTCACTGATTTCCGGCGGCAGGTTGGTCGCGATTAAAGACGCGACTCCTGACCAAATTTATGACGGCGTGTATGCGGGCAGTTCCACCTTCGGGAGCCAGAAATGGGGTGTTTCGAACACCTTCGACACCCCGCTGCTCACTGGAACCCAACAAGACAGCTTCATTGAGGGGGCGGCGGGCGGCACTCTGTCCCTAACTGCTCCAAGCATGGTGCTCGACGGAGAACTGCGTGGTAACACGGTGGAAGGTCCTCGCCAGCGGAGCAATCCTCCAGGGTTGAGCACCTTGCGGATCAATTTCGAATCCGAGAAGGAAGTGCGGGTGGATAACAGTTCGGCAATCAAATACATCAAGACCTCGCCGACTCCACCCGCAGTGGTATTCTCAAAGGCTTCAAACGGCGTTGCGACACCGGCTTTCTCGCTCGTCGGCGATGCTCCTGCGGCCTTGCCGATAGATCGGATCGCATCGGTCATCCTTTCTCCTGAGCTGGTTGATGAAAACGGCTTCGGTGCGCTTGAAATTAGCAATCCAGACGGGTCGATCACGGTCCCCGAGAAGGTCACACTTTCTGCAACTCCCAAGGGTTCGATCTCATTCAGCGCAGCGAATATTTCGATTCTCGGGTCCGTTCATGCGGTCGGTGGAAAACTTGCCTTCAACACCTATAACATTTCGCCTTCCGCCGCTGTCGAATATTCCATCCTATATCCTTCCGGCACTGTGCTTCTTCCGCCACCTAATGCGGGTCGCGGCCAATTCACCTTGGCTAGTGGTGCGAGCCTGTCCACTGCTGGAATTTTGGTGGATGACAGCGTCCTCCGGCCCGATTTGACAAAGCCGAACATCATCGACGGCGGGAGCATCACCATTAATTCGTTCCATGCGAATCTAGCAAAAGGTGCGAAGCTCGACGTGTCTGGGGGCGCTTACGTTTCGGAAACTTCTAAAGTCAACTACGGCAAGGGCGGCTCCATTTCGGTGATCACCGGCAAGGATCTGTCGATGCCTCCCGGCGTGCTCGGCGGTAGCCTGGTTCTCGATTCGACGTTGAGTGGATATTCCGGCTCCACCGGCGCGACGCTGTCCATCCAAGCTGGGCGGATCCAGATCGGCGGGACGGCTCAAGCCGGTGTGCTGAACCTGAAAGAGGAATTTTTCCGTAAAGGTGGTTTCGCCAAATATGACCTAACGGGGATCGGTAAGGGATCCGACAAGCCGGCCTCCGGTGCGGTCGAATCGTATGAGCCAGCGATTTCGATCGTCGCTGGCACCCAGATTATTCCTCGGGCGACCGGTTTGATCGCGGTGCAGGACACTGAGGGGAACGGTCCTTTCTCGCTGCAACGGATTGCCGGAGCTAAGGGCGTGCGTTCGCCAGTTAGTCTAAGCTTCACGGCGCTGGGTTTGGATGATCCGTTCACTTTGGAAAAGTTGGAAGTGCGCGGCGACATCGTCATGGGCAAGGGTGCGGTGATTTCCACCGATGCCGGAGCCAGTGTTTCCTTCAAAGGAGGAACGGTAACGTTGTTAGGGAGCGTGATCGCTCCCGGCGGTGTCATTTCAGTCGCGGGTGCCGGAACGTTTCCCCTTACTGCCGCGCAGCGCTCTCAACAAACTCAGGCGCTGCCGACTGTCCACATCGGCTCCACCGCGAATTTATCAACCGCGGGAATTACTCAGTTGGTGCCGGATAATTTCGGTCGCCGCATTGGCAAGGTTTACGACGGTGGCACCATCTCCATCTCCGGAAATATCCTCGCGGAGAATGGCTCGGTGCTCGATGTCTCGGGTACCTCTGGAGTGCTCGATCTCGATCCTTCGGCTGTAGCCGGGCAGGGGATCACTCCTCCAGCAACGGCCGGCCTGATTTCCGCTCCGTTGCAACAACTCGGTGTGGCCACCCGCATCGACAGCAATGGCGGTACCATCGATCTGACTGGATCACAGATGCTGCTCACCGATGCCACGCTTCTCGGCGCTGCCGGCGGCAAGCAAGGCACTGGCGGAACCCTCTCCGTTTCATCCGGGAGTTACTACCGGGAAGGACAACCCCGCACCGGAGCGGATGTGAATCTAGTGGTGAAACAAAGCGGGAATTTCATCCTCAATCCCAGTGCCGACATGGGAGTTGGGATCGGGCTAAAGGACAAAAAGGGCAACAATTACGGTGGTTCCGGATTTTTCGCGATCGACCGCTTCACCGATGGCTCTTTCGCGTCGCTCAGCCTTGGGGGAAAATATGTCGGCACCGCTACTCCGATTCCCTACGGCGGAAATATCGATTTCCAAGGCAAGATCAACATTGAGGCGACGGGCAGTGTGCGCCTCGCTGCAGGTGGAGTAATCAGTGCCAATAATGCAGTGAAAATTTCCGCGTCCTATCTCTATGTGGGTCAGAATTTCCGCGCACCGCAGCATCCAGACGACGTTTACATTCCGTTCCAGCAAGATCCTGCCGCGCCTTCGCTGGAGCATTATCTCCCGCCGACTTTTGGAACGGGCAGCCTTGATCTGAACGCCGGGTTAATCGACGTCGGCACTCTCTCGTTGCAGAATATTGGCCGTGTGAATCTGACCGCAAACAATGGCGACATTCGCGGCAACGGCACGCTCAGCATGGCGGGTGATTTGACGCTCAAGGCAGCGCAGGTGTATCCAACCACGCTTGGGAAGTTCGACATCTTCGCCTACGATCACAACGGAATCTCCGGCTCCGTCACCATTGCCAGTGCTGGGAAGAGTCAAGCCCCGCTGTCCGCCGGTGGAAGTCTCTCGATTTACTCTTCGGAAATCATTCAAGGCGGCGTGTTACGTGCACCGCTTGGCACCATCCGGCTTGGCTGGGATGGGACAGATTTAGACCCATCCGACAAGGATCTAGATGCCCCGAGGGATGTGATCTCCGGGACTACCATCGCACCTCCAGTGGCAGATCATGTCACGCTAACGGCGGGGAGTCTCACCTCTGTCTCGGCCAAGGGTCTGCAAATTCCGTTTGGGATTAGTCCCGACGGATTGAGTTGGATCGACCCACGCGGCGTGAATGTTACCTTGTCCGGTCTGCCAGAAAAAACGGTGATCGTTTCTGGTGATAAGGTGAAGATGGCCACCGACGCCACCGTGGACATCAGTGGTGGTGGTGATCTGCTGGCGTCGCGTTGGGTTCCCGGAAACGGCGGCAGCAAGGATCTGTTGGGGACCGCTTCGGGCGAGTGGGGAGGCGGCGAGGAGTATCAACCTGGCACCTTGGTCACTTACAAAGGAGAAACTTGGTCGGCAAGGGTCCGCCATAGCGGTCAAACGCCGGGAGCCAATCCGTATTGGTCGAAGGTCGCAGAATCCTACGCCATCGTGCCGGATTTCACCTCGAAGTTCTCTCCTTATGCGGCTTACAACACGGGTTCCAACGCCGATGCTCTTGCAGGAAATCCGGGCTACGTTAGTGGCAGTTTGAAGGTGGGCGACACGATCACCCTCGAAGCCAGTGATGGCCTGCCTGCCGGAACCTATACCCTGCTTCCGCGTGCTTATGCCGCACTTAAGGGGGCATTTCTTGTGACTCCGGTGGACAACGGTTCCGTCGGCTCGTTCAAGGCGGCAGATGGCGCGACGTTCGTCTCGGGATACACTGCGAATGCTTTTAATCCCACCGAAGCGATCCCCGTCGGACGCACGCGGTTCGAGGTCGCATCCGCTGCGGTGTTAAAAAATCGGGTCACCTACGATTTCTATTCCATAGGGGAGTTCATCAGTAAGGCGGGCGGTAAACAGCCGATTCCGAGGGATGCGGGCTACGCGGCGTTCCAAGGGAATACCGGACTCCAATTGTCCGGCAGCCTGCTCACGCGGTCTGGCGGCCTCTTGGATCTATTCCCAGGCCGCGGGGCGCGGGTGGATATCAGCAGCTTCGCCGACATTGTTTTAACTGGCGGAAATGGTGAAGCGTCTGCGGGTGCGCCGGTTGCATTGGACACCGGGGTGCTGGCGTCTTGGGGTGCTGATAGCCTACTCATTGGAGGCATCCGAACCCATGGAAAGGATGGAACCACGGTGGATGTCCGGACGACCAGTCTGACGCTGGATAACCCGGGAAATGTCTTTTCCGGTCCCGAGATCATTCTCGCTTCAGACCGCGCACTCACTCTTACCGAAGGTTCTTCGCTCTCGTCTGTTGGTAAAATGAAGGGTGCTGATAGTAAAATTCTCATCGAAGGTGGTGGCACCTCACTGCGTGTAAGCGGTGACGCCTCGGCCTCCATCGTCCGGAGCGGTCTCACCGGTTCCACCGCACCGCTGATGACCATTGGCGATTCGGTAAGTATCGCGGGTCCATCGGTGATTTTGGATTCCACCTATGGAACGATTCTTTCGCCGCTCGCGACGATCGACGCCAAGGCACTCACCCTGAGCAGCGGCCAGATCAATGTCGTGTTCGACGGCGCGGCCGGAGTTTCCGGCGGCTCGCCGCAACTGACATTGGCGGGCGTGACGCTGGACAAGGTTCAGCAGTCAGAGGTTCTGAAATTACAAAGCTACGGCAGCATCGATTTCTACGGCAGCGGCACGATCGGCGGAACGGCGTTGAAACAGATTACGCTCTCGGGCGGCGGCATCCGCGGCTATCAGCAGGGCAACGGGAATGTCGTCATCCGTGCGGCGGATGTTTCTATTGAAAACCCACTGGCGCTGTCCGCTCCAGCCACTTCAGTATCTCTATCAGGCGGCTTGAAAATCGATGCTGGGACGATTCGTCTTGGGGCGAACTCAATCGCGATTTCCAATTTTGGTGACGTGACGCTGAGTGCGACCGAGAAGGTCTTGTTTGCGGAGAAGGGGGCGTTTTCCACTGCTGGAAACCTACAGGTAAATACGCCGCTCATCACGGGAACCAAGGCTGCTAACTACGTCATCCGAGCGGAGAAGGCGATCTCCCTCACCGGTGGCGGTGGTACGTCATCCCTTGGTGAGTTAGGTGCCAGCCTCACAGTCGAGGGTACTAGCATTTCTGCGAACACCGATATTCTACTGCCGAGCGGTCAGTTGACTTTGCGAGCCACCAACGGGCCGCTTGAAGTTGGTGGCCGTCTATCAGTCGCCGGGACGTCACGGACTTTTAACGATCTCATCCGTTTTTCCAATGCGGGATCGATCAGTCTCGAAGCAGTGACTGGTAATGTGAAGATCGCTTCAGGTGGAGATGTTTCAGTCGCCGCAGACCCGAGGGGTGGAAATGCGGGGGAACTCTATGTGATCGCTGGGGGCGGAAATTTCTCGAATGGCGGTAATCTGCATGGGGAAAGCAGCAGCGGCGTCCTCGGAAGCACAGGCGGAATCGGAGGAAGCTTCCGGCTCGACGTGAAATCGCTCGACGCCTCGGGAGCCTCGTCTTTCGTCGGGATCAGCAACGCCTTGGACAACGGGGCCTTCTTTAATTCTCGTGATTTCAGAATCCGCACGGGCGATGTCACCATCGCCAACCTCAACCGCAGCCATGAGTTTCTACTGGCGGCGGACCAAGGCAGCATCCTTGTCACCGGCGGCATCGATGCCTCGGGTAAAACGGGTGGTGCGATTTCCCTCTCAGCCCACGGCAATCTCACCTTGGCATCCGGTTCGAAACTCAGCACCGCCGCAGTGGAATTCAACAGCGCGGGCAAAGGCGGTTCTGTCCTGCTAGAGGCGGGCACCCAGATTGACGGTGTCGCCAATCAGGATGCTCTGCTCGACCTGCAAGACGGTTCGGTGATCAATCTCGGTGTCGGGGCCTATGTGCCCGGCGCCTACACGGTTCCCGGTTCGAGCGCCTTCGAAGGGAAATTCACCGGCACCCTTCATCTCCGTGCTCCTCGGACGGCCGATAACAAAGACATCCGGATCGACTCCATCGAAAGCACCATCACCGGCGCGTCATCGGTTCTCGCCGAGGGCTTTAAGGTCTATACCCCAACTAACGGAGTATTGAACATCGCCCAGCGCAATCTCATCAACAGCGACGCGATCAGTTTCCTCGGTGCGGCGGGCGTCGGAAATACCAATGAAGTCGCGATGCGCACCAAGCTGCTCAACGGAGCATCCTCCGGCCTCGATTCACTGCTTGTTCTCGCTCCTGGAGTGGAAATGGTGAATCCCACCGGAGATCTTACCTTGGGACTCGCCAATCCCACCGGCACCACCAATGTCGAAGGTCTTGCCGCCGCCGACTGGGATCTATCCGGATTCCGCTATGGCAGCCGCAGCGCTCCCGGAGTGCTCACTTTGAGAGCGGGCGGAGATCTGGTTTTCAACAACACGCTGAGCGATGGCTTCACGCCGATCTCCCAAGGCACCGCTGCAGAATTCGCCGACAGCGGCCATTCGCTGATGTGGTTGGGCAGACTCATGACGATCAAGGACACGCTGCCTCTCAATACCCAGTCGTGGTCCTATCGATTGACTGCGGGTGCAGACGTCAACGCCAGCAATTTCCGTAACGTCGTTTCTGCAAACAATCTCGACCTCTCCCAGCCTGACAAGGGTTCCATCATCGTCGGCGAATTCTATCCGGCGGTTCCCAACACCTTGGATAGCGGGTCCGCCGCCGGTGTGGGAACATCCGGTCAAACTGCGGATTCGATCCGAATCTCAACCACCGCGGCGAACCGCGGGAATCGTTTCGAAGTGATCCGCACCGGCACCGGTGACATCACCATCAGCGCCGGACGTGACATCCAACTGCGGAACCAATTCTCCACCATCTACACAGCGGGAGTGGGCTTACCGACACCGACCACCGTTTTCGGACAAGGCGATTTCGTCGTCCCTGTGATCCCCGGGTCCGTGGCCTCTCATCCGGCCCAAACGTTCGGAGATCTCGAACTCGGTGCGATCCAACAAATCTATCAGCCGGTTTGGGCGATGGCCGGAGGGAACGTCGCGCTTTCGGCACAAGCCAATATTGGCCGATACACCCTGCTCGATGGAGTTCTCACTTTGGACTCCTCCCGGCAGATGCCGACCAACTGGCTTTACCGCCGGGGGTATGTCGATACGGCGACAGGATTATTCGCCAACGATGGCGGAGTTGATCCTTCCACTGGAACCACCATTGCAACCAGAGTCACGGATGCCGCGACATCGACGACATGGTGGATCGACTACAGCAACTTCTTCCAAGGAGTCGGAACCTTGGGCGGTGGCAACGTGACGATGGCGGCGGGCAACGATATCGTAAACGTCGATGCCGTGGCTCCCACCAACGCACGCATGCCGGGTCGCAGGAAGAATCCGGATTTCAACGTGGTGCCGGGAGCGCCCGAGTATCTCAATTTGGCGCCGGATGCTACGAAGCTCCTCGAACTTGGCGGCGGCGATGTCACCGTGGATGCGGGCAGAAACATCGACGGCGGCGTTTACTATGTGGAGAGGGGCAAAGGGACCTTGCACGCCGGTGGAGAAATCACCACCAATGCTTCCCGTTCTTCTTCGTTAGGAATTCTGAACGGCACATCCGCTCTCGATCCGCTCACTTGGTTGCCTACCACGCTTTTTGTCGGGAAATCCAACTTCGACGTCACCGCTCGCGGCGATATTCTTCTCGGCCCGATTTCCAATCCATTCCTGCTGCCACAGGGATTGAACAACAAGTTCTGGTATAAGACCTCGTTCAGCACGTTCTCTGCCGACGCAGGGGCGGTGGTTTCTTCCTACGGCGGAGATATCACCCACCGGATGGAAATCAACCTTCCCGGCGGAGCGTCCGCCAGTTCGATTCTGGATGTCTGGTTTAAAAATCAAAACCTCTTCAGCGGCGTCAGTTCTTCCTTCAACGCCTCCTACTATCAACCGTGGCTGCGTTTGAACGAAATTGACCTGCAAACTTATGGCGGTGTGTTCAGTCTCGCTGCTCCGAATTTGCGAAGCACGTCATTCGGCGGTGATTTGAATCTGGTGGGAAGCTGGACCCAGGCACCGTCCCCCGAGGGCGCGCTCGAGCTGGTTGCCGCCGGGTCGATCATCGGCCTTCAGAAAATCGGACCCGGCTTGGAAAAAAACCGGCCTGTCCAAGTGTGGTCTTCTTCACGGATTAATGTTTCCGATGCGTCCCTTTCGTCCATTCCCGGAATTGTGACTCCGCTCGCCTATCAGAGTGTGATCGGACGGGACCGGACACAGGCCGTGCAAAGCCTGGTGGACATCCTTCAGAATGTGAATCTCGCCCTCTCCGAAACCGGATCCTATCGGGGAGTGGACGGAACCAATGTGGTGAAGCAAGCCCTTCACGGATCCGGATTGCTACATGTGTCCGATCCGGATCCGGTTAGGTTCTATGCCGCCGGTGGTGACATCACAGGGCTGACGCTCTTCTCTCCGAAGAAGGCCAGTATTGTGGCGGAGCATGACATCACGGATGTTTCATTCTACATTCAAAACCTCTCATCGAAGGACGTGACGTTGATATCGGCAGGCGGAGACATTGTCCCGTTCAACGAGAATTCCCCCATACGTTCGGTGGCGAGCGACGCCAATTCGGGAAATTCCGTGGGCGAAACGCCCATCTCCACATCTTCCGGAAGCAGCACCAACGCCATGGCCGGAGATATTCAGATCAGTGGTCCCGGAGTCCTCGAAGTCCTTGCGGGCCGCAATCTTGATTTGGGCGCTGGTGCCAATTTGTCGGACGGTACCGGCGTCGGCATCACCAGCATCGGCAACAGCCGCAATCCCAACCTGCCATTCGCCGGGGCGGATATCATCGCTCTCGCCGGAGTATCTGGAGGGGATGGGGCTGGGCCGGCAAACGGGCTTTCCTCCAGCTCGTTGGATTTCGATTCCTTCATCGCGAAATACATTGATGAAGATTCAATCATCGAATCTCCCTATCTGAAGAAGCTCGGCATCAGGAAGAAGTTTTCCAAACTTACCCCGGAACAACAGGCCATCGTCGCCCTCGAGCGGTTCTATCAAATACTCCGCAAGACCGGCCGCGACTACCCGAAAGAGGGGAATTATAAGGCCGGCTACGCGGCGGTGAGGAAACTCTTCGGCACGGACAAGCCGCAGGGTGAAATCACCACGCAAGCCCGTGAAATCCGCACCATCACCGGTGGCTCCATCAGCCTCGGTGCGTCCGGTGGCGGCATTACCATGGCGAATGCGATTTTCGGAAATCCCCTCACTCCTCCCGGGATCGTCACGGAATACGGCGGTTCCATCTCCACCTTCACCAACGGCGACGTATCCTTGGGCCAAGCGCGGATCTTCACCCTGCGCGGCGGAGACATCACCATGTGGTCGTCCAATGGAAACATCGCTGCGGGCACCTCTCCCAGGACGGTCGTGACTGCTCCTCCGACTCGCGTGGTCATCGACATCAGCAGCGCGGACGTCCAGACCGACCTCGGCGGCTTGGCGACCGGTGGAGGTATCGGCGTGCTGGCTGCGGTCGAAGGAGTGAAGGAAGGCACCATCACCCTTGTCGTACCGAAAGGATTCGTCGATGCAGGAGACGCTGGCATCCGGGCTACCGGAGACATCACCATCGCCTCTCCGCTGGTCTTGAATTCAGGCACCATCTCGTCCGGAGGGACGACGACAGGCGCCTCACCCGCAACTGTTAGCGCACCCAGCGTCGGCGCCGTGACCAGCGCCTCGAACACCAGTGCCGCAGTAGGATCGAGCATCCCCAAAACGGAACCAGCCAAGACGCCGGAGACTGCGCCGGTCGAGGAAACCCTGTCGATCATCAGCGTGGACGTCATCGGCTATGGTGACAGCGGATCGGATGGGGAGGAAGAAGAGGACAGAGACAAGGCCCCTTCAGAAAATCCGACGAATTGATCAGAACATGAAACTTCATTCCTACCGTATCGTCCTGTTGCTGGGATCCCCTTTGGCCGCATCGGCTGAACCCATAACCACCGTGGCTTCCGAGATGCATGCCGCCGCAGATCATCCGGATGCCGAAACTCATTTTCAGCTCGCCCGCAAGCTGCTGGCTGGAGACGGCGTTCCGAAAGACGAGAAAAAAGCCTTCGACTTGATGAAAGCAGCGGCAGATCAAGGCCACGCAGATGCCATCGGAGGAGTCGGCTACTTTTATAGCATCGGCCTGGTCGTTCCCAAGGACGACATGCTGGCGATCGAATGGTTTCGCAAGGGGGCCGAAAAGGGTTCCGCCAAGTCCCAGCTCAACCTCGGTAAAATGCTGTTGGAAGGCAAGGCGGGTGCGGCGGTTGACGCTGAATCCAGCCGGGTGCAGGGGCTGCAGTGGATCGCTAAATCCGCCGACCAAGGCCTCTCCGAAGCCCAACTCAGCTATGGGAAAGTTCTCTATTTCGGCGATCATGGACAGCCGCAGGACTACAAGAAGGCGATGATCTATCTGAAGCCCGCCGCCGAATCCGGAATGGCCGAAGCGCAGAACATGCTCGGCTCGATGTACGAGTGTGGGTCGGGAATTCCCATCGATGAAACCTCCGCTCTGAAATGGTATCGCAAAGCGGCCCTGCAGGGACATTCAAGGGCACAAGCCAATCTAGGCATGCTCATGGGGCCGCTGGTAGAGAACAGGGAAACCCGGATAGAAGCGTTGGCTTGGCTGTTGATGGCTTCACAACAGCAGCAGGTCACCGCGATCAAGGCGCTCGCGGATGCGACTCCGGCTTTGAAAGCCGGGGAGCTGGAGGAGGCTGGTAAAAAGCAGGGGGAATTGGCGAAGCTTGTGAAAAAGTGAATCCTCGCTTTTCGCCTGTCGCGTTCAATTTCCGCCGGTGACCGGGCCAGCGGGAAGCTGGGCCTCCATCAGCGCCCTCATCGTCATCTGATCGTATGCGGCGTCACCGAAAAGGGCGCGGTAAGTTTCATTCGCCTTTTCGCGTGCCAGTTCGACCTCAGGGCTGGGGTGGATCACGACGGTGTCTTTAGTGCCGGACTCCGCGCCTGAAGCTTCAGGATTCGTGTCTGGGTCGCCCTTTTCCGCACTGTCCGCCAAGTCACGATAAAAGCTATCGACGATCCCATGCATGGCGGCGGCCACAGGAGCGGGAATCTTGGTTTGCGTATCTTTTTCGGCGGCATTGATCGCAAGAATGACCGCGGGGAGTTTGACGCTATCCGCAAGCCGGATGCCTTTTGGCACCGATCCGGACTTGGGTGTTGAAGAGGTTGCGTTTGGCCGGGGTGCGACATCTCCAGCAATGTCATCCAAGTTTTGCGCAGCTTGGCCATCAGCGACCACGCGGGCCGGATCGTTCTTGGCACCACGTTTCACCGTGTTCGCCGGCTGACCGACCTTCGCGCCGGAGGGCTTCTGAGTGGTGTGGTTGTTCTCTCCTGGTATGTTTCGGGTTGGCTGGATGTCGGTCGCAGCCACATCTCTGGGAAAATTGATAGAATTTGAAGCGGTTTTGTCGACCTTGTGAACGGTGTCGGAATCCACCATTTTGGTTCCTTTGTTTTCCCGATCCTTGCCGGATCGGCCGATGATCAGGGTGCAGCACAGGATCAGCAATCCGGTCGCTGTGAGAATCAGATGTCTTGGGCGCATGAGATGATGAATTGAAATTTAAAAAAGGCTGGCACCGGGAAACCCGATACCAGCCTAGGAGATTTTCGCTTGCGGCTAACAGGAAATGAATGTTTTCACACCTGCGAGACCGAAGCGGGGCTGGTTATGGAGCGACAACGCCACCGTCGTTGGTACGGCCGACGTGCATGTCGGTGAGTGCGATGCCGGCAGCGGCAAGGTTAGTCGGGATTTCGGCTTTGATGCCGTTGTAGATCGTCACCACGTCACCGGTGGTGTGGATGCTGCGACGATACATTTGCTCGTAGTTCCATGCGGTATATTGGCCTTCCGTGACCTTTTTCTTGTCGTTCGCGCCGATTGAGGTGCCGGAAGCGGCAGCCTCATCCAGCTTTACGCCATTGTAAGCGCAGAACTTGGCACCGTTGGCACGGGCCGAGATGGCGTCGTTGAGGGAGAGCCACGTGACGAGGTCCGCACGGACGGGCGCACCGAATGAATCGACATATTCGTTGTCATACACGGTCACTGCCGTAGCCGTCTTGGCCATGTCGCCACGGAGCGCGCTGCCGCTGTTGTAGCCGCCATTGCCTGCGATGTCTTGTCCCCAAACGGTCGAGGCGTTGGAAGCGCTCTGGCCGGTGATTGGCTGGGCGTTGAGGGTGTTGATACCGCCCGCTGGTACCAATTGGAGCTTGGTGATCGTGTCACCGGAGGTCGCGATCGGTACATACTGTTTGACCGAATTGGCAACACCGAAGCCGACAGCGGAGAGGTAGGACGAGCGGGTTCCCGAACCGTCGTTACGCCCGGTTGCGAAGACGTTGGTGACGTCGGCAGGATTGCCGGTGAAAAGGCTCAGCGGCTGGAAACCATTGGTGAGCAGTGCGCGGTATTGCAGGTTGGTGACATTGGCGACCGAAGATCCCTCGTTGGTCAACATGGTGAATACGACCACACCACAAGCCGAGGCGGAAGGCAGGGTCGGCAATGATGCATAAGGAGTGATGGCCTTGCTGACGTCCGAAAATGCGATGTCGGATGGTCCGCCGAGTGCGACAGGGCTGCCTGTTGCGGCGAGAGCAACCTCGGCTCCTGCTCCGGAAACCGCTGTGGTGCTGGTCAGCACGGAGCTCGGGTAGTAGGTCGGTGGCTGTGGATCGAATGCACCGGTCACAGCACGGACGCCTTCGACAGCTCCGGTGAAACAGCACTTGATGGTGGTGGTCCCGGTGACACCCGGGAAAGTGCCGATGAAGATGGCGCGGGTGTTACCCGGTGCGGCGACGTCGAGCTGTCCGACAGCAGCTCCGTCGGTGGCGAATTTGTAAGGTTGGCCGGAGTCTGTGAATCGCGAGCGGATCGAGAGAAGGGTGGCGGCGCGAAATGCGGTGGCTCCGGTGACGGTGACGGTGACATCCGCATAGGCTGCGGAAGCGAGTGCGAAGGCGGAAAGACCCGCGATAAAGGTAGTTGGTTTCATTTGTTTGTTTGGTTGGTATTCTGTGTTTTTGCTGATTGTGGAGATCTCATGCGGAACGGCGGCGACGGCGAAGTACGAGCACTCCGGCACCGATGCCGATCAAGGCGGTTGAGGAAGGTTCGGGGATCAGGAAAGAAACGTTGCCGTCGGAGCCGACGGTGAAGGTTCCCTCGAACGTTCCCTCGCGGAGACCACCGGCGACTTGTCCGGCGAGTGGGGCGGTTGTTCCTGATCCACCGGTCCCCCGGGCGAGGACCCGATAGAGATCGAGGGAGAACTCGACGTTTCCAACAGAACCGCCGAAATCTCCAAAGACGCCTGCGGCACCTTGTTGTTGGACGCCACCTTCAAGCGTGTCGTTGAAGGCATTTCCTTGGATGGCCGGGGAGAGCGACAGGAACGGGTTCTGGTCGTCGATCAAAGAGACGGACGTCGGGGACACGGTGGCCTGTGCATCGTAGTTGTTTTCAAAGGCATTGTTCTGGGACAGGATGCCTGACGATGCGCTGGTCATGGCCGTATTTCCCGAAAGTGTCAGATCCCAGCCGGCTGAGTCGGCGATGCCCACAGTGCCTACGGAATTGCGCGGCGAGGAAATGTAGAGGGTCCGGTTTGGATCGCCGTCGATGACAGCGGTGCTAGTGACACTGCTACCGTAGACACCTGCTAGACCGGCGAAAATCGTCGAATCGGTGGCCCAGCCGGCACCGAAGGCACTGGTGAGCGTGGAGCTGATGTTGATGATGTTGAGCTGGGTGGAGGATCCACCGATGCCGGACGCCGTGCCGCGATAGAGATTCGCCGCATTGCCGAGGTTCGCGTAGACGGTGTTGCTGCCACCGATCTGCTGGAAGGTGAGCACCAGATCCCCCGGCGCGTAGAATGAATTCGCGGCGTTTGCCGGGAATGTTGCGATGAGCGACGCCGACCCCATGAGGAGGGCTAGGCGTTTGAATTTGCTTTTCATGATGATGTTTGGATAAGTAGTTAGGGATGCGTTTTTCGTTTGCCAGAAGGATTCCATGCGGTGGGTCGAGGGTATTGGATCCGATCACGGCGACGGTCTCTGAAGGCGACTCACCTTTTCTGGAATCTCTGGTTTGCCCATTTTTCTGGTGTGAATATTTCGTCACCCGGTCCGATTCAGTCATTTTGATTCACTGATAAAAAATCTTCCGGCGTCCGGGATGTGATGGCTAACAGTAATGAAGCCGCTGAGGGAGGAAGCGGTGACAAATTTGTAACATTGCCGCGTTTGCAGCTACCCCGCCCCCGTTCGCAGGATCTGAATCGGGCCAGAGATTGGAGGTTTGGCGACACCCTATCCCGGGATGTCAGACGGAATCCGATCTGATCCGTCAGCATCCAGACTCATAATCCATCCATATCCACTAATGAAAAATTTACCGAGACTCTCCATGCTTTCGATTGCGGCAGTGACGGGACTCACCGCCATTCCCGCCCTCGCCGCCCCTCCGAATCCGTTTCATGCGGATGGCGATCTGGTGATTGCCTTCCAAAAACCTGGTGATACCGACACCGTCTACGCCAGTTTGGGCAATGCAGCCACCCTCTACCGCGGTGCCGCAGCGGGACCTGATACTGCGAACAATTTGAACTTTCTGGATCTGAATGCCGTCCTGACTTCCGCTTTCGGTGCGGGCTGGGCCAGCGACCCGGACATCTATGTGGGCCTCGCAGGTGCTTTCAGCTCCAGCGTCACCAGCACGGTCGTTACCAAAGGCGATCCGGTGCGAACCATCTATATCTCCTCCCCGCGCAACTCTGTCGGTACCGTGGGAGCTGCGGAGTCTCTCGGCTGGGACCTGACACTTTCCGGAAATACGGCCATGACCAGCGCGGCGTCAGGCATCCAGACCCAGAACAACGTTTTTGAAAACAACTATGACGTTCAGGCCGTCGTGTCTCCCACGAGTCTCTCCCAAATCGACGATCAGAATCCGTTCCTCTCCCTATCCCCGGTCATTCAGGGCAATGCCATGTCGGACACGTTGGAATCGGGTATCCAACAGGCGGGCAGTGCGACGGCTTTCGGCACCTTCGGTCCCGCCGGTCAGGTGGAATTCGCCCTAGATCTCTATCGGGTTCTCGCGCGGGGGACCGGCGGCTCAGGGGTAACCGCACCGCTCTCCGGACAAGTTCCCGGGCCTTTTCGATCGGGTACTTATGAAGGCACTATCACCGTCAGCAGCAGTGGCAAGGTTTCCTTCATTGCACAAGGTACAGCGACCCCTTTCCAGACATGGGCGCTGACTTTCCCCGCCCTCGACACGGCGGCCAAGCGTCTGCCGGATGCGGATCCGGATAACGACGGCCTTACCAACTTGATGGAGTTCGTCCTCAACGGAAATCCGGGAACTTCTGATCCATCAGTGGCTCCGACGCTGAACGCCACGGGCACGGATTTCATCTTCTCATTCAACCGCCGTGACGATTCGGAAGCTGGCTCCACGCTTCTGTTCCAATATGGGACCGACCTTGTGGGTTGGAGTGATGTGACAGTGGGTGCCAGTGGTGGCGTCGTTGGGGCCGCGACCGTGGTGGTGACGGAGAACTCAACGAATCCTGATGTCGTCAGTGTGACCGTTCCGAAGTCCGCCGCACCGGGTGGCAAGCTTTTCGGTCGTCTCAAGGTGAGCCAGCCTTGATCGAATGATCTGTTGGATGAAAATCTCTCTCAGTTTACGCTGAGAGAGTTTTTTATTAGAATATGCCAATATTTATCTCCGGGAATTTAGATTCGCCATCTATCGAGCTGTTTTACCTAGTTAGCAAATAAATCTCTTGGCTAAGTTTGTCGGATCAGATAGATATGCTGATGTATTGCTAACCATTAACTAAACATCGATCAAATTATGGCACGTATGCTCGCAGACAGAGACTCCACGGATCTCCACCTCAACCTCGCCAACCGTCACCAGCGGCTGGCCCGTAGATACAAACAGGCGTCCCTAGTGGCCGCCATCCAGCCCGCCGTCGACACGTTGGTCTCCCGCCAAGCAGTGGCTGCGGGTAAGGACCTCGACCGGCAAGCGGCCTATGATGATGTGGTCGCCGCAGACGCGGATCTGGATGACGGCATCCGGAATCTGTTCGGTTCTGCCGAAGTGTTTGACCGAGATCACATCGGTGCGGGCATGGTGACGACTCTTTTTCCGGGCGGTGGTTTCGGGTCCATCGCGGACCAACCGCTGGCGGAGGAACCCGCATCTGCGGAGGCTCTGGCGACTAAGATCGATACGCTCGGTGCCGCTCATGCGCTGGCTTCTCATTCAGTGAAACTCAAGGCCTTGGCGCAAGGCGTACGCGATGCTCTCAAGGCACTCGACGATGCGGTGCGTCTAGCGAAAAACGCGGATGCGGAGGAAGAAATCGCCCAGGGCGCGCTGCGTCGCCAACACGAACGTAATTATCTCATCGCCCGCCAAACGCTCGGACGGGGAATCGCGGAACGGCTGTTCCCGAGAGCGAATCGCGGGCAATCCGCTGAAGCCAGCCCCGCTGCGGTAACAGCGGTCGTGGTTTGAATCGATGAAATCGGGCCTGCCGCTGGGATTTCAGCGTAGCGGCGGGCGAAAAATCGTGGTTTCCCCCCGGGGAATGCTTCCACCTTTGCTGAAACGGCGTTCCCGCATCGCGTAAGGGAGATTCCGACGGCGGTGTGACGATTACGCTCGTCGGTAGCGGACTTCGGAGACGGTTGGAAGCATTCCGCAGTGTGGAAAGGGGGTTTCCTTCATGTTGACGCCGCGCAGAAATGCGGAAGAACCGTTTCCTTGGCAGATGGCGGTGTTCCCGGCCGCGGGAGGCCACTTGCTGCCGGGCGGAAGGGTATTCCGCAAAAAGGGAATGCGATTCCGGCCGAGATGGCGGGATTACTGCGGGTTGAAACGGTTTTCGGCCAGTCGGCTACCCTCTCCGCCGCTCCAGCAGGACGAGCATCATGAAGGAGAGGAAGAGATTCATCTCCTCGCGTGGGGTCATTTCACCGAGTTTTTCGATTTGGAAGCGGCCTTCCCAGAAGGCGGGTTGCTTGGTCATACGCATCGCCGGGGCACCGCTGGCGCGGGTGGCGAGGAAGCTGGGGTGGAAGACATAGCCGCTGAACATGCCGACAATTGGGATCTCGCTGAAAATCGAGTCCAGCACCTTGGTCCACACGTTTTCCTCCTGGATGGAGAAGTCGGGAACGTTATCGCCGGGATTGAACGTTTCGTAATGCGCCTTCCAGATCGAGCGCCAGCCGCGGCGGCCGACGCTGCCGATCTCACCACCGTCTGCATCGGTAGAAAAGTAGCGGGCGGACCAGTCGATGACTTTGTTCGCCTTGATCTCGGCGAGGCGGGTGCCTTGGGATGGGTCTGTCCAGATTTCTACGTGTTCGCGGAATTTGAACAGCTTCTGCTTGGTGTAGAGGATGGTGCGGCCAGTGGCATCGGTGACGGTGGCGCGACTGGCGAAGGCGAGGATCTTGAAGGAAAGGGTGAGCGGGTATTGGATGCCTTGGAGTTGGCGGGAGAGATCATCGGTCGCTGGGATGGAGGAAAGCGTCGGCGGCGTGTAGGGGTTGGGAATATCCATGGCTGGTCAATAGTTCATACCTTTGGAAAAGCCAAGCTCGCCGCTGCGTCCTCTTTCGGTGTGAGGAAAGGTCAAACTAGGCAATTTTCGGCGCACCAAGTTTTGATCCGGCTTTCAATCTGATCACGGATGGTTCGGATTTTTTCCAGACATTCGTCCTCCGAGCCAGTGATGGCTGAGGGATCAGGAAAGCTCCAGACATGTCGTTTGGCGAATCCGGGGAAGATGGGACATTTTTCGGAGTTAGCTTGGTCGCACACGGATATGATGTGACTGAAAAGTCTGCCCGCTTTGAAAAGTTCGAATACGCCTTGGGTGCCTTTTGAGGAGATATCGATGCCAACCTCTGCCATCACCCGGACCACCAGAGGATTCAGGTTCCCCGGCTCAAGACCTGCGCTCTCGGCAATGAAATCGTCCGGGCACAAGTGGTTGAGAAACGCCTCCGCCATCTGGCTTCGGGCACTATTATGGACGCAAATGAAGAGGACTTTGGTTTTCATGGTTCTAGCAAATCGTGAGGTTGTGAAAAAATAGGGTGATTCCAGCTATTTCCCGGTATCTAGCAGTCCGGCGGCGTAGGCTCGGAAAACCCGGGCGATCTCGTCTCGCACGCGGCGGAAGACGATCATCTGCTCTTCCTCACTGCCGGTGGCGTGGGCGGGATCGTCGAAACCCCAGTGGTGGCGGTGCATCTGGCCGGGGAACAGCGGGCAGGCTTGGTCGGCATTTCCACAGACGGTGATGACGGTCCGAACTTCGTCGGCTAGAAATTCATCCATGTGCTTGGAATGATGGCCGGAGATGTCGATACCGATTTCCGCCATGGCCTTGATGGAAAGCGGGTGGACGTAGCCGGAAGGTTTCGAGCCGGCGCTGGCGACGCGGAAGTCGTCATTGAGCGCGGCACGGAGAATGCCCTCGGCGAGGTGGGAGCGGCAGCTGTTACCGGTGCAGAGGATGAGGATGGTGGGTGGCATAGGAGAGGTGGATGGTTAAGAGTTGATGGTGAAGAAGTGGATAGTGGATAATTGATAGTAAAGATGAAGAAGGAGTGCTTATGCGCGGTTCTGGATTTTTCCATCAACTCTCAACTATCCGCTATCCACATTTCCCCCCGCAGCAGCCGTCTTCACGGGTGGCGATGCAGAGTGGCACGGCGATGATGGCGCCGAGGATGGTAGCGAGCGGATAGAGCCAGAGGTGTTGGAAATTTCCGCTGACGATCGCTGGAGCGAGTGAGCGGGCGGGATTCATGGAGGCTCCGCTGATGGGGCCGGCGAACAGGGCCTCCACTGCGATTACCGCGCCGATGGCGATGCCGGCGGTGATCCCCTTTTCCTTCGCGCCGGTGGAAACGCTCAAGATGACCAGCATGAGGATGGCGGTGAGGACGATTTCCAGAATGAAACTCTGCTGCCAGCTTCCGGCAGGCAAGGTGGCTCCGAGCGTGGCATTCGTCGGGAAAAGGATTTTGAGCAAGCCGCTGGCGGCGAA
>JAYUHS010000210.1:0-21490 GCA_043766715.1 Luteolibacter sp. | reverse complement strand
CCTCAGCTACCTCACCATCGAGTTCTCCGACCGCATCCCTCCGAACCACTAACATCAATCGCCGAGAAAACATTTACACAAAAAAACTTACACTCTCCCTTCCAGTCCGGCCCAACGTCTGTTTCCCATTTCTTTGCCTGATTCAGCTGGCATTCGTCACCCCTTGCGCACTCACTAACTCGGTATTCGAACGCGCTTGAGCGGTTTGCTGACACCGCATTCCTTCGATTGATTCATGAATGATCTGTTCTATACCAACCTGTACGAAAAGCTTTACGCGACCCTCGATTATCATAGCGACCTCAATTATGACGAGCACTCGGCACAAGCGACCAACTTTCTGTTCGAACTCTATGGAGACAAGTCCAAGACGATAAGCATACTGGATGTCGGCTGCTCCAATGGAAAAGCCATAGAACAGCTCACCGGAAAGGGTTTCACCGCATCCGGGATCGACGTTTCTCCGACCGCAGTGGAAATGTGTGAGGCCCGAGGTCTCGAGAACTGCAGAGTGGGTAGCGCGACGGAAATTCCTCATCCCGATTCCAGCTTTGACATTATCCTTTCCACCGATGTGCTTGAACACCTCCGACCGGAAGATCTTGCTGCCATGTTGTCCGAATTTGCGCGGGTGGCGCGACAAGCGATCATGGTGAAAATCGCGTTGGTTCCAGAATACCATAAATTCACCGAGGAGCCCCTTCATCTATCGATTTTCCCGGCTATGGAATGGTTGCGGATGTTCTATCCCAAATTTGGACTGGAGACGGTTGTGGAAAATTGTCCGGACTTTTTCACCGTTTACCTCCGGCGGAGGGATGCCGTCGAGCCGTGGGAAACGGTGGTTCTCCAATACCGTGCGGAGCTGCACGAGAAGGAAGCTATCAATCTTCAAGGCCGCGTGAGGCGATCCCGGAGAGCTTTGACTAGAGAGAAAGAGCGAGTGGCTGAGATGCGGGAGGTCCTCAACGCCTCAGAGAAACAAATTTCCCGATTGAAGAAGGAAGTTTCCGGTCTCGAGGGGCATTTGAGCAAAGCCAACCGTTTCCTCGCCCTCCAACAGGAGCATACCACCCGACTGAAAGTTGCTCTCGATCAAGCTAAGGCGAAGCGAAACCTTCTGCAAAATAGTAAGGCTTACAAAATCGGTCGATTCATATTGTTCCCTTTCCGCTTGATCGGAAAAACCACCGGGAGTTCGAGGTATTAGCGTCTCGCTGCCCCGCGTCAGCAATGTCCCCTTCGGACTCTTTCGTGGACTTGGACTCGCCTTCGGCCTTTCCTCCCGGATTGTTCGAATCACACTTCGCAACGATCATCCGGTGAGCATTGGACGACGGGTTTTTCAAAAGGCACGCTTCACTGATGGTTTTGGCAAGATCAAATCTCCCGATTCCAAGCATGACGTTCGCCATTTCTAGAGGCTTCAACTCTACCGCATCCATCTCGCGGATCGACTCCGGCACTTCCCCATTGATCTCAAAGTGAGTGGGATCGACAGTTAAGGTCGGCCCTGTGAGAGCTTCAGTCCCGTCCCGTAGAGTGTGAAACAGCGTAACCTTAGACTCTTCCGGCAGCATTGAAAACCACAGGCTTGTGAGTGCCTTAAACGACTTTTCCTCTGGCGACACGATGGGATTCCAAGGCTTCTGTCCCACGAAGTGGAGAACCGACACTTCCTTCAGGTCGAACATTGCAGGGAATTTAATACTCACCCTCTTGAGGGCATTGTAGCGCCAATCCAAGCGATCGGCATCGGCAAAAAACAAGTTGAGGAAACCTTGATCGCCACCGTCGTAAGATGGCAACTTGGCCACCGATTCTATTAGCTTGGAATGAAGGTCGGGTGAGGGGGAGCAGACAAACACGCCGCTGTTGAAGGTTTCTTCTGTGTGAGCGAATCCAAAATCCGGAGCAGCGGCGAAATTGGTGTAAGAAAACAAATGATCGATGTTTTTCAGCACCAAGGTATCGGCATCAAGAAAGATGGCCCGGTCCAAAAAGGAGAGGCCGAAGACATTCAGTTTGGAATAGGTGTCCTGGAAGCGAAGCTGGAATTTTGCGAGAGTGTTTGGATTGCCGATTTTCCCAACCAGATAAATCCGGATATTTTCCGTTTTCGGAAACAACGAGAGATTGGTTTCGGGAGAAACCATCACAATCAGCGGCACATCGCTAAGTTTGCTGAGGCTGTTCGCCAAAGCGGCGACGCCAAACGCGAAATTATCATCGGCGTAGGTCACATACGCGCATTTTAACTCCAAATCGCCATTTTCTGGGGTGATCCGCTTGAATAGCGGTCGTTTGCTTGGTGTCTTTTCCTCTGGATTCCCGGCGGATTTTACTTGAAACAAATCTACACCGTCCCCAGCCGGGATCTCCTTGGATCTGGCGATCAGAGGATTATCCTTACTGAGATTGCGTATCGTGGCGTCTGGGTAAGCATCCATACAATACCGCAGCATCCGCAGATCCACATCCATGCTGTGGTTGTCCTCATAGCCCGGTGTAAGATCCTTGGCCTGTAACCATCGCTCGGCAATCGGTGAAGAAACGGGGTAGGCGTATCTGCTGGAAGTACCCTGATAGAAATCGATTCCAACCAGATGAATATCCCTGAAGCCCATTTCAAGCGCGGTTGCCAGCATTTGCATGCCCTGCGTCGGAAGAGGCCGCATCATCATGGCAGCGGCAAGGTCCTGCTGGCCAGCGATGATTCGCCATGAGTTATGGCAGGGAGTAAATGACAACTTCGAACAACTAGTTTCAGAATCGCCGAACTCCTGAAAGGTCACCGGGCTGAAGTAGGCACCGACATCGTAACCGCCGATCCGCACTGCTTCATCGAGTCCACGTAGCATTCCCTCGTTGTGGATACTCCAGAAATATCCATCCACCTTGTTACCAAGGCGATAGTGGTCTTCCATAAAAAACCAGTTGCAGCGGAAAACGTAGGCATTCGTGGGAAGCTGGCGGTGATCCAACCCGAGTAAGGAAGGTCCGTTCCCAGCAATGATCACGGGGCGACTCGTGTCAAATTCGCACGCAGATTTTACATCGTCAGTATAGGACATTAGGTTGTTGATGTGACACGAAAGGTTCGGCAAAAGACCGCAATCTGCGGGATCGGTTTGTGGATCCGAGGCTACTGGTTGATCTATCGTCCGATCAAGTGAAATAGAGTTCTCTACAGCACCATTCGGGCCTTTTTGGCGATGGATCCCAAGGGCAATAAAGCGTTGACGGCAGTAGCACGAATTTGCACCATTTTGATGCGTTAAATTCGTCACGTGAGTGGCATTTTCCTGCTCCTCGGATTTTCTGCCGCCAACTAACGTCTAACCCATATATGTCCCTCGACCCACTCACCACCGCCATTACCAATGTCTGGGAAAAGCACCCGGACGAGCTTTATCGGCAAGACCAATCGCACTACCGGGGAGTGGGACGGTGGGCAAACGACGAGGACTGGCTCAACATCGGACGCTCCACTTTGCGCAAGATCCAAGAACTCTGGGGCTTTCTTGGCCGCCCGGCGGGTGGGTTGAAGGATCAAGTCATTTTGGAATGGGGACCGGGCGGAGGTGCCAATGCCTACGGACTCAAGGACGTATCCTCCCGATTTTTCGGTATTGATATTTCAGAGAAAAACCTCAAGGAAGCCTGCCGAGTTTTGGCTGCCGAGAGGCACGTATCATACTTCCAGCCCATCCTGTTGGAAGGCGAGCCAGGAACGGTGATCGCATCAGTCGTGCCGAAAGTTAACTTGTTTTTCAGCACCGCAGTATTTCAGCATTTTCCTTCTCGCGATTATGGCTGTTCTGTGCTCAGGGCGTTGCGCGGCGTCTGCCAAGATAATGCTGCTGGTTTCATCCAGATTCGATTCGACAACGGGCGCGAAAAATATCGGGGTATAAGCTGCATTGAGGATTACGAAAAGAGGCATATCTTTGCAAACTCGTATCCCATCGAGGAATTCTGGGATCATTGTCTGGCTGCAGGATTTCGTCCTCTGTATGTGAACGCAATTCGTTCTGCTAATAACTATGCCACTTTCTATTTGGCCGCCGATTGATCTGGGACTCGAGGCCTGTTGTCTCACGCAGCATATATTACGCGCTCCAGCATTTTCCGTAGCCATTCGCCCGTTTTCTAGGACTCGCCGCTTCAACCTTCAACAATTGATCTGTCGCTCCGATCTCGGACCTCACCTGAAGCATTTGATTTACCAACTCGTTTCGAAGCGGGACTGCCGCGCTCGTGCATGCGCGAGGCATTTGTGGACGGGATCGAGATTCTCAAGGAAGACTGATCCGCGTTCACCGAGCCCAATCCAGAGTGCGATAACTGCCAACTTGGAATGGCTCGTTTTGGCGGATGCATCAGGGGGTTAGCATCAAGTTTTCGGCTAGATTACAAACCAAATTTATGAGCAGAATTTTTGATCGTCTTGCGGGGATCGTGAGGAGTTGTCTGAGACCCGGAAGGGCGGCCGTAAAATCTTACGAGCTCGGCTTGGAGCTTGCGGGACAAGAAAGTTGGTCAGATGCGGCGGATCATTTTGCTTTTGCCGTTAGGCTTGCCCCGGGAATCCCTGCGTGGCACTGCGCCCACGGTAATGCGCTGATTAAACTCAAACGGTGGAATCACGCTCTTGACGCGTTCAAGCTGGCCCTCAGGAGAAAAAAATCGCTTTCCAACGAGACGCGCGTTTCCGCCGAAGCGGGTTGCGGAATCTGTTTCATGTCGTTAAACAAGTGGCCTGCGGCGGAAGGGGCATTGGCCCGGGCAATCGCGTTGGGTCGCCGGAATGCGAAGATCCAGTTCCAATACGGGACCTGTCTTTTCAAGCTGGGCCGTATCACCGAAGCGGTGGAAGTTCTTGAAAAATCCGCTAGAAAAAAGCCGGGCAATTGCAAGTGCGTGGCGCTGCTGGATGTTGCTAGGCTGCGGATAAATTCCGAGTCAGAACCGCAAAAGGGGAAATCGCGCGCCGACCCCCGAGGAATTTCGAAGCCAGAGCGCGAAACCGGGGGATATGAGGAAGCACGGGTGCATGCGAAGCGGGCCGCCAGACTCAGAAAAAAGCATGATTTCCGCAGAGCCGCTGAGGCGTATCGAGTCGCACTCGCGATTCATCCGGGTGAAGTCCGGTGGCATGTCGCGCTGGCGGACGTGTTGCTCCGACTTGAGCCGGGCACCCTGATCCGCCCGGCGCTGGGCGATACGCACCTGATCAGCTATTCAGGTAAGGCTAATGATGTCCTTTACGTAATTTTTAGTCCGGTGATAGGCCGCCATATTTTTGGGACGATTGATTTCAAGGGGGACACCCTGATGTTGGCCGAGGAGCGACTCACCTATTATACCTACAATCTATCAGCTCTATTGAGCCATCTAAAGTCGATCATTACTAACAACGGTTATCAGAAGGTGTGCATGATGGGGTCCTCAAAGGGGGCATACGGCGCGCTTTGGGCATCGGCATGGTGCGCGCGAGAGCTGCCGAAAGTAGATTTTTTGGTGCTGGCATTTTCTCCTCAGACGAGTCTCTACCCTTGCAATGAGAACATTCACAGCCTGCCCTCTTATAAAAATTTGAGGAAAATGGCGGCAGTCAGCACCAGCGTCGGTGAAGATTTCCAAAAATATGGGAGTTTGGAGTGGCTGGGGGAACTCAGGCTTACGAACATTGAAGGAAAGGTATTCTACGGGGCGGACCTTCTGCGGGATGCTGTCGAGGCAGAGCGGCTAAAAGATGTCACTCATTTGAGAATAACGCCGATTCCAAATTACCCATTCCACGGGACGGCGGCATTATTTACCAAACAGCGAGAATCACTGAGGCGCCTGCTGATCGGAGCCGAGCCAAAGACAGCGGATGATGCCTATTTCAATCGCGAGGGCTCCGAGCAAATGGTCGATGAGTTCCTGAAAAATCTCGATCCCGCCAGTTACACGATGGATGCGCTTCTGAATCCATGGCGACAGAAGCCAAAGAGTGCCAACCCGGAAGTTGTCTGAATCCGTTGCAAGCTGTTGTCGGTCAATCGTTGTCGATAATGGTCACGATCATCGAAGGAAACGTGCCGATAAAAGTTAGTGGACTGGGATTGGTCAACTGGATGTTGAAGGTGCGGTTGCCGTCTTTCAAACCGTTGTTGATGAGGTTCACGGTGATATTTTTGAACTTCTCACCGTCGGCGAAATTGATTGTCCCACTGGCGGCGACATAATCGTCTGTGGTATCGGCGGTTCCGTTGGAGGTCGCATAGTTCACCGAAATGGCTCCTTTGAAGTTTTGAAGGCGTGTCACTTGGACGACCACCGAGTTGTTGGATTCGCTGATGTTCTTGGTTTTGTTGAGGATCGCAACAACCGGAGAAGCAGAGATTGCCAGTTTAGATCCGTTCTTAAATGTCAGTGATCCGAGATTGCGCTTGGGGATGCTGGAGAGCTTAATATTGTTAATTTCCGCTACGCATTGTCCGTTTGCTAAGATTTTGGCCAGCAGGCTGAACGAAACTTTGACCTCACCGATCCCCGGCGCGTTTTTGGTTCCTCTGATCGTCTTGGTGAACAAAGTGGCCGGAAGTGCTCCCGAGGGATTTGAAAAAGTGCCGGTCAGGTAGGAAGATGTGCCCGGTGAGATGGACTCCATGAATCCAGCGAGTGACGCGCCGTTTTTTACCAGTTTCGCGAGAGGAGTGCCGGGCTCCGCGTTGCACGTCGCACTTAGCTGGTATTTGTAGGCTTTTGACGCATAGACGACTTTGGCTCCGCTGTTAGCTTTGATGGATTTTCCGTTGGCAAACTCTTTTTGAGACAGAGTGACGGAAACTTCTCCGAGCGGACCCGCTAATGCCGTGCTGGCGGTCACGAGCCCAACAGCTGCAACAAAGATTTTGACGGTTCTATTGAGAACCGAGCGAGGAAGGACGTTTCCTAATGTTTTCATGGTTTTTGATATCAGTTGTTGACGAAAAGTAAGGCCGGATCACCGCCCCGAATCTCAATTCCTGAAGCGCTTTTTATGTTTTGTAGGTTGAACGCCCGGAAATCGGCGTCGATGAACTTCTCTGAGCGTTTTTTGAAAAAGTTCCTGATAGACTTGGCTTGAATCCGAAGGGTTTTTGTCAACGATTCTGGGCAAGCGCGGCGATGAGATCTGGATGGTTCTTCTCGAAATCCACAACCGCGCGGTCGTAGAGGAGTTGGTCGATCTGGTTGAGTTCCGCGATGCGGCTTTTTATCCTCGGATTTATCGTTTCTCTAGCCGGTCCGTGGGAGGCGCCATGATGCGGAATGCGGGGGCTGACCTGCATTCCCGCGCGGGCCATTGCAACGAGGAAGCCTGCTTCAAGGTGTTTGATCACTCCAGGTGCGCCAAAGCGTGTCTGGAGGACTTCAGTGGCGAGGTCGAGCAGGTCATTGTCGGGGATTCCCGCTGTGGCCTTCGGATAGAACAAGTCTTCCTCGTAGGTCACATACCCCATGTTGCGATCCTCTGCGGTGCGTTTGAAAATCCTATCAGCCAAGCTTTGCCGGACACGATGGTGTTTGGTGAATTTCGCCTTCAGCGAGGGATGGAGGATGGCGAGGTGTTTAGTGAGTCCGTTGTGCAGGGCGTGTTCTCGCGCGAATTCCACGGCTTCGGGAAGCCCGCCGTCCTTTATGTGTATGTCCCGGGTGGGCATGATGTTGTTCCCGAGATTGCGACGTTTGAAGTAGCCGGAGAGAAAGTAGGACACGGGATCCCGCAAGACTGTGAAGAACACCTTGTCCGGCGGGCCGAGTTCCAACGGATAGGGATGATGGAGGTGAATGTAGCGCAGGGACGAGAGTCTTGTACTTGGAAGTTCCGCGAACCGGGTGATCGCCTCTAGGCCGGAGCGCCGCTTGATATTGAAGGAAATGTCTTTCTCATAAGCGAGACGAAGGGCCACTTGGATGCTAGTTCCGCCGGTGAACGGAAGGTGATAGAATACGAGGAGCTTTGGAGAGTTGCTGGGGTTGATGCGTGAAAATGTTTCAGAATACGCCTTGCCCAGGGGCCCGGGACTGTCGAGGGAGAGGTAAGTGCGTGCGAAGGCAGGATTTTGTGACACGATGTCGCGATAGGCTTGGCGAGCTCTTTCCGGGTTCTCGCAAATGAGGTTGCGTAGGAGACCGATGCATGGGACGTCCGAACCCACATTTTTGTGGCGTGTGATTTCAAGGAGTGCCAAGCCTTCCTCCTTTTGCCCGTGTTGCAAGAGACTGTATCCAAGCCATGAGGCGATTTGAGGATCTTCTGGATTGGCGAGAAGGAGTGGCTTCCCCAGCTTGATTGCCCGGTCATAGCGGCGCCTAGACGAAAAACGGATCAGCGCTTGAAGCGGTGTTTCCGTTTTTTCGCCGACTTCGGGAGCTGTTGATTCGTCGGATTTTTTCATATGCTCATCTTGGCGGCTGCGGTCCCGGCGCTTTTCCAGGTGGATGCCGTGGCTGGTCCGGAGAAGAATATCAGCCGACGTCTGTTTTCTGCCAGCGATTTTATGGCATGACTTCGAGTGAATCAGGCCCGCTCGAAAATTGAGTGACTAAGGGCGCGAAGGATGAAGAACACCAAAATTCCGAGAATGAGGATGGTGACCGTGGCATAGGGACGGCGGGGGATGGCGACATCCTCAGGAATGTATGGATTTTGAACCACGGTGAAGAAGCGGGAACGCGAAGACGCGTCCACTCGGTTTTTTTCCAGCATCATCTCTGCCCCCGAGCGAAGCCGGGTGGCGAATTCCAAGCGGAGCTCCAGTTGTTTGAATTGAACGAGCAGCTGGTTCATTCTGTCCTTTTCAGGACCAGACAGCTTAGCGGTCTCGATGTCGATCAGCTCGTTGAGCGAGCGGATCCTACTGCGGATGCTGTCGATCCGCGGGGAGTTGGGGGAATCCCGCAGGATTGAAGAAAGTTCCGCTTCCGATTTGAGGAGTTCGATCCGCATCTGTTGGACAACCTTGAGGCTTGCCGAAATAACTTCATCAGGGCTGATGAAATTGTGCTCGTTCTGCAAGGTGATCAATTCCTTGTTGACGTTCTCCACATTTTTAGCGGTCCGCTCGACTTCGCTGCGGACGAAGCTGAGCTGCTGGTCGGCGATATTCTGATTGATGACGTTGATGAAGGCTTCCGATTTTTTGAGAAGGCTGGTGGCGATGTCTTTGGAAAGCTGAGGCTTGAAGGTGTCCACAGAGATAACCGTCATCCCGGAAATGGGATCAAAGTGGGCTCCGATCCTGTCGCGGTAATATTTTAGGCGCTCCTCGAGATTCGCGTTCTTGCTGAGGCGGAAGACATAGTCACTTGGTGGAGAGGAATAGTGCTCCAAGAGGTGGAACTCCTTTTCTAGATCGAAAAGAAGGTCGGCGGAATCGATGTAGCCGATGGTGATTTGGGAGTCCGCGGAACCCGAGTCAGAAAGCCCGGGAAGCGCCAGCTGGACCAATCCTCCCGTGATTCCGCCGGTGTCCTGCTTCGAAACCTTGAACTCTGCATTCGTGACGAAACGATCCTGCGTGAACAGCCAGAGATAGGCGATAGCTGCGGCGAGGGCGGCGAAATAGAGAAACGTGAGGAAACGCAGAATCAGTTTGGCGAATCCGGCCTTTCGTTTGGTATGAATGTAAGTAGCGCTCATCAGTTTGGAGATTGTTTGTCGTCCGGTGAAGGTGAATCCTTGGATTTTTCAATTTCGCGGGCCAACCGTTTTGCAGCTTTGCGCTCCCTCTTCGCGGGATCGAAGGCGCGGGTCTTTTGTCGATTGGGCATCTGATCCCTTTTTTCGCGGCTGTATTCAGTATACGCGGCGATTCCCTCGTTGATGTCCGGATAGAAATCCGCCAGTCCGTCACGCAAGAACAGGGCGGACTGACAGGACTGCCGGAGTGTGGCCATGTTGTGAGAAACGAAGATCAGCGAGGCCCGCTCGCGGATATTGTCGAAGGCTATTTTGGCCTTTTGGCGGAAGATCATGTCGCCTACCGACGTTAGCTCGTCGATCAGATAGACGTCGAACTCGAATGCCATGGAAAGGCCGAAGCTCAAACGGGCCCGCATTCCGGACGAGTAGGTGTTCACCGGCATGTCGAAATATTCGCCCAGTTCGGTGAACGTGATGACTTGGCTGACAACATACCGGCTTTCGTTCACGTTTAGGCCGTTGATCCGGCAGACGAAGAGCACGTTCTGCCTCCCGGTGAGGGAGCCTTGGAAGCCGGAGGTGAGTCCAAGCGGCCAAGAGATTTCCGCATCGGTGATGATGGCACCGCTGTCGGCGGGTTCGGCCCCGCCTATGAGCCGGAGCAGCGTTGATTTTCCGGACCCGTTAGGACCAAGAATGGCGAGGTTGGTCTTGCTGGGGATGACCAGGGAGACGTCACGCAACACATACCGGAGCCCGCTCTGGACAGGATAGTGTTTTGTTAGGTTTCTAAGTTCGATCATGGACTGCGGGGACTACCGTTGACTTAGAAAATTTCGGTTGCCGTGGAAGAGGGTGAGGCCGAGCGAGAGCACGACGATGGCGCAAATCAAGGGGTAGGACAGGCTGGATCCGTCCACAGGGTAGTGAGGAAACAGCGAGTTGCGACTTAGTTCGATGGTATGCACCAGAGGGTTGTAAAACAGGTATCCCCTCGCTGTCGCGGGAAGGGCGGACATGGGAAACATCACCGCAGAAACGAGCATGAGAGGCCGCTGCAGGACCATGACAATCTTCTCTACTTCTTTGAAGTGGGCAGCGGCAACTCCAAGGATAAGGCCGAAACCGCAGCCGAGGGACCATGTGATGAGGTAGCATGCCAGCAGCAGGTCTAGGCTGGCCAACGAAAGTTGGATACCCATCCACATGCCAATCACACAGAAAAGGCAGAACGAAAAAGCCGTGGTCAGCAGCTCGAAAATGAAACGGGCGATGAAGGTGTCTAACGGCCTAACGGTCGGGTAGACCAGTAGTCCTTGGTTAGAACCGATTGCGTTGATGCCGCTGTTCATCGGCCCGGTGAACAATTTCATCAGGAGGAAGCCGTTGAGCGTGAAAAACGCGTAAGGAATTTCCGGAACCGTGCGGCCAATGACCGACCCTATGACTAGGCCGATCACGACGGCTCCCAGCAGCGGTTCGAAGACCATCCAGAAAAAACCAAGCTTGTATTCGCCGAAACGGGTGGCCACCTCGCGTCTCATCAAGGCGCTGATGACCGACACCTGGCTCATCCATGGTGAGCGCTTCGGGATGGGAATGGGAGAGGACATTTAAAATCGGATCCGCACCGGATCAGCGGAAATTTTTGCTCAGGGAGTATAGCTTCACCGTCGTATACATCATATTTGCCCGCTGGATGGGGACGCCGTAAGCGATCATCAGATCGTAGAACAGGCTATCTGCTTGTGACCGGGAAATGCCGGGCTGGGTGAAAAGCCAGTCATGGAAGATGGCGGCCCAAGTTTCCGGGTGATCCACGCCGTCACCGAGGGATTTCTTCAGGCTCTCAGGGGCCGTAATCCCGTTGGTCTTGTATCCCACAGGTATCTGCCAACTGCGGCCATTCAAATCCACAGTCCAAGGTTTGCGGACGCGGTAGTGGCCGTTGCTCAGCCGTTTCAGAACAGGTGCGTCCGGCCTCTTTAGGTCAAGAGTGGAGACTTCGTGCCGGATAGGGGAAGGAAACCGCGAGACTGGACCCGAGGGAATGCATCCGCACAGAAATAGGCAGACGGTTGGAGTGAGATGGAGGAAGATTTTCAAGAGCGAAGTGCGTGCGACTTTTACCGACCGATCCGATCGACATTGTAGGCCGCTTGTGAGAGCTGGGAAAGCGGCAAGATCTGGAGGATGAGTCTGTTCCAGCGTGCGAGCGGTGCTTCGGTCACATAAACGATGTCCTCACCACGGATCGGAAACCGCTGGGTTAGAAGGAACGATGCGGGATCCTTGAGGTTAATAGTGTAGACTTCGTCAGGATTTCCCTTCCGGAAAACGAAGACCCCGGATGGATCCGAGCGGCGTTCGTCCAGCCCCGTCGCTGCGCCTAAGGCGTCAGCCAGAGTCGGAGCAGGAACAGGAAACGGCACGGTAGTCGGTTTGTTGATGGCTCCCATTACGTAAAATCGGTTGGATATGTCCGTCGCGACACTGAGCAAATCACCCTCCTCGATTGGAAACGCGCGCTGGCGGAACCCTTGATAATCGAAAACATAATCGCGGCTGTTGCGGCGCAGGGTGTATTTGTAGAGATGTTCGGCTTGGGGAGGCCCACCGGAGGCGGCCAGAAGGTCTAGGGAGCTGATATTGCTACGTTCTAGTGGAACAGGTCCTGGATTTTTCACCTCGCCGATGACGTTGGCGGTGTGGGGAATCCGGCCTGATCTTGTCACAGCAGCCTGTGCTGTGTTGGAAATGGGCTTGAGTCGTTCGTTTAAATCTTCGGAAATTTTAGCAAGGCTACGACCCATGACATTCATGTCGCCGATGTAGGGAATGTTGACCAGTCCGTCTTCCGGGACCTCGATCGGTCCATATAAGTAAGGTTCGCCTTTGGTGTAGAATGGACTTTGCTCAGAAAGATCCGTGATGATGAAACGAAGCGAATCGCGGCCGCGAATCTTGTCCGAGTAGCTGTTACCATTGACGTGTGGAGGCATTTGCCCGAGGCCGTAAATGCGTCCTTGGGAGGGGATGTCGGCTCGGGATTTGACGTTGATCAACTTGTAGGGCTGCTCGCCCGCCTGAATCGCGCTTTTTTGAGGACCAGTTTGTGACATGTAGGCGCATGAGGCGAATTGAAGAACGAAGATTAAACTGAAGAGGCGGTAAGGAAACCAGTCATTGATCATGGGATGAGGTATGTCGGAAATTCGTCAGATGGTGCGCGGCTGACTGGGAAAACGGGCTCACACGCGTGCGTCACTCAACTGCGGGTGCTTGAAGATGTTTTCGATGGGCCTGTCAAGTCCCGCGCAAGAATGCTTTCACGTCTGCCGTTGTTCAGGAGAGAGTTGACAACCTAGAGTCGTGGCAAGAACGTTTGTTGGATGGTCGCCTCAAAGGAAATCCAGATCAGGTGGCCGTTTCGAAAATTAGGGCGGCACCCTCATTTAAGGCGCATGATGTCCAAGCTGGGACTCGAGGGAGAACTGGTGGCCGTGGGGTGGGGATATCGTCCCAGCGGACGGGCCGCAAAGCGCGAGAGCCGCGCGCGGGATGCACAGCTTTTGTTGTTGGAAGATGCGTTCGTGCGTTCGATGAAACCCGCCGTCGGTCAGATCTACGGACTCGTTGCGGATTCAAAAGGCATTTACTATGACGCCTCCGGCCGGAGCGATCTTGTCACTGCGCTGGATTCCGGGGAAACGACCGGCTGGATGCGCCCGGCGTCCGCAAGCCGGAGTGAGGTGGAGAATCTGCTGGAACGTTTCCGCCTCAGTCACGTTTCCAAATATAATTGGTATCCCGGAGATTTCCGCGACTGCCTCATGCCAGAAAGGCACGGGATCATCGTCATCGATCAAACCAAGGGGGATGCCTCACTCAGCTTTGGCGGTATGGATGCCAGCAGCTTTGACCGGATGGTGTGCGACGCGCTAGACGAGCACCCTTCGGAAACAATTTATGTGCGGGCTCATCCAGATCATCGCTACCGGGGCAAGCATTCATGTTTCTCACCTTGGGTCTTTCAAGAGCCACGGGTGAAATTGCTTCCTCCTGATCTCTCTCCCGCCGCTTGTTTCGCATCCTGCAAGGAGGTTTATACGGGAACCTCTCTGATGGGCATGGAAGGCTTAATCCACGGTTGCCGCGTTAAAACTTATGGCTGGAATTTCTACGCGGGCTGGGGGCTAACGGAGGATCGAACGGAAGGTGAAGTCCATGCTAGGAGTCGGCAAGTTGACTTAGTCCGGTTGTTTGAAGCAGCTTATTTACAGTATAGCCACTATTTCGATCCCGATAGCGGTGAACCCTGCTCGCTTGGTCGCATACTGGACCATTTGGAACTCCAGCAGCGCATTGCCGCTGAGGATGCGGGGCTGCGCATCACCGTAGGCTGGACACCTTGGAACCGTGGCTTGGCGGAGGGCTTCTTCCGTTCACCGGGTATCGACCTGCGTCATGCGGATTCCATGAAAGACGCGGAAACCATGGCTAAGGAGCAAACAGGTGTGAAATTGATTCTGTGGGGAGCCTCACCAGTTCCAGATGAGACGCCCATTCCTGTGATCCGAGTAGAAGATGGTTTCCTGCGCTCCTCTGGGTTGGGAGCGAAGTTCCATCGGCCGCTGTCGTGGGTGTGGGATGATCTGGGCGTCTATTTTGATCCGAGGACACCCAGCCGACTCGAAGTCTTGCTACAAGAGGCTAATTTTTTTCCAAAGGACATGGCGGAAGCCGAAAATCTGTTGTGTTTCTTGCGGCAACATCGGCTAACCAAATATAACGTGGGAGAAAGGACGGTGAACTGGAGCCGTGAACTCGCCGGAGGACGGAAAATTATCCTCGTACCGGGGCAAGTGGAAGCTGATGCATCAATCAAGTATGGCAGTTCGGAAGTGCAGTCCAATTGCGATCTTCTATTCCGAGTTCGCGAGGCTGAGCCAACAGCTTTTTTGATTTTTAAAGCTCATCCAGACCTCGTTGCTGGTGCCCGCCATGGGGAGGTCTTACCTCACCACGCCTCCGATCTTGCCGATCTCGTGGTCACTGCGGGAAACGTTCTTTCGTGGCTCGATTTGTGTGACGAGGTCCACACGATGACGTCCACACTTGGATTCGAGGCGGTGATTCGTGGCGTGCCAGTCGTGACTTATGGCTTACCATTTTATGCCGGATGGGGACTCACCATCGACCGGTTGAACTGCCCGCGGCGTACTCGGCATCTGGGCCTTAGTGAGTTAGTGTGTGGAGCCTTAATTCTCTACCCTCGCTATTTGAATCCTTTCAGCGGTGAATTTACCTCAGCGATCCACGTTGCTGGGCTGTTGGCAAACGGAAAAATGGAGAAAGAGCGACCCGCATGGTATCTGCAAACGGTATCGATCCTCAAACACGGCTGGGTGAAAGTGACACGGCATCGCGGGTATTATTAATGAAACGTCGATCAGATGCCACCCCACTCCGCATCGTTGTCGTCACGGATACGTATGTGCCTGATATTAACGGGGTTGCGAATTCACTGGGGCGGCTTTGTGGTGGGCTGCGGGAGAGGGGGCACCAGGTGGAGATTATTCGCTCGGGGAGGGCTTATGGGGTTGGCGAGACTACGGTTTTTTCTTGGCCGCTGCCAGGGTATTGGGAGGTGAAAGTCGGGGCACCGTGGCCGGGCGAGCTGCGGCGGCGCTGGCAGCGGGACCGTCCGGATGTGGTCTATGTCGCGATTGAGACGCCGCTCGGGTTTTCCGCCGTCGCCGCTGCGCGGAAATTGGGGATTCCGGTGGTGGGCGGGTTCCACACGAATTTCTGCGAGTATCTCCAGAACTACGGTGCGAACTGGGTGGGCCGGCAAGTTTGGTGCTATCAAAAATGGTTTCACGATCGCCTAGCACGGACCCTTGTCCCGTCTCCAGAGGCCCGAGATAAGCTGGTGCACGCCGGATTTTCAAGGGTCAGTGTCCTTGGCCGTGGGGTGGATATCACGTTGTTCGATCCCGCCCGGCGGAGCGAAGTATTGCGCCGCGAATTCGGCGTGGTGGGGGACGCGCCGGTGGCCTTGGTGGTGGGGCGGGTATCAGCGGAGAAAAACATCGGACTTGCCATCGGCGCGTTCACCCGGATGCGGCAATCGTGCCCGGAGATGGTCTGCATCGTGGTGGGTGATGGACCGGCGTGTGCGAAATTAAAGCGCGACCACCCCGAGGTGCGGTTTCCCGGCTACATGACAGGGGAAATCCTAGCGACCTGCTACGCCTCCGCCGATATCCTGCTTTTCCCTAGCGAGACTGAGACATTTGGAAACGTCCTCATCGAGGGCATGGCCAGTGGTCTCGCCGTTCTGAGCTACGATTGCGCTGCCGCTGCTTGGCACGGCGTGGACGGTGTGAATCTTCTGAAAGTGAAAAAAGGTGACGAAGCGGCGTTTTTGGATGCGGCAGAAACACTGCTGGACGTGGCGATCCGGAACAAGCTCGCCCTCGGTGCGCGGGCTACGGCGGAGCACTTAGGCTGGCAGGGAATCGTCGCGGAGTTAGAGACGATTTTCCGCGACGTGATCGATCCCTGAAAATTACCATGTCCCACCGCACCACGCCGATCGATACCGCCGCGATGCCGCCTGGCATCCCCTATATCATTGGAAATGAGGCGGCTGAGCGGTTTTCCTTCTACGGGATGCGCACGATTCTCGTCGTGTTCATGGTGCAGTATTTGCCTTTCATGGATGGCAGCGGCGGCCGCCAACTCACGGGGAATGAGGCGGTCGAGTATTACCACCAATTCACTAGTTGGGTTTATTTCACGCCATTGTTAGGAGCACTGGTTGCGGATATTTTCCTCGGGAAATACCGGACCATCCTTTGGCTTTCGATCGTTTATTGCCTCGGTCATGCCGCGCTGGCCTGCATGGGTTCTTATGGAAATTCCCCATGGTGGCTCTTCGCGGGGTTGCTGCTGATCTGCATCGGTTCCGGCGGGATTAAGCCCTGTGTCTCCGCCCATGTCGGCGACCAGTTCGGTCAGGAAAACCATCATCTGATCACGCGGATTTACAGTTGGTTCTATTTCTCGATCAACTTCGGCTCGTTTTTCTCCACCTTGCTGACCCCGTGGCTGCTGGTGAAATACGGACCGCACTGGGCGTTTGGGATTCCCGGTGCATTGATGGCGGTCGCGACTTTCATGTTCTGGTTAGGGCGGAATCGCTTCGTCCACATCCCGCCGTCGGGCAGGGGTTTTTTCAAAGAGGTATTCTCCCGCGATGGCATCGTCGCGCTGGGCAAGCTGGTGCCGCTGTTCACCTTCGTCGCGGTATTTTGGTCGCTGTATGACCAGACCGGATCGTCGTGGGTGCTGCAGGCAGAACAGATGGATTTGAAATTTCTCGGGATCACTTGGCTCGAATCCCAGATCCAAGCAGTGAACCCCATCCTGATCCTCGTTTTCATTCCGCTGTTCACCTTCGTTATTTACCCGTGGATCAACCGGATTTTTCCGCTCACTCCGCTTCGCAAAATCGGTCTGGGGATGCTTTTGATGACGCTGTCTTTCGGGCTGACCACTTTGATCCAAACTTGGATCGACGCCGGCCAGCGCCCATCCATCGGCTGGCAGATCGTGGCGTTCGTGATCATCACCGCTGCGGAGATCATGGTGGCCGTCGTCGGACTCGAGTTTGCCTACACCCAAGCGCCTCGGGCCATGAAATCTTGGGTGATGTCGCTGTTCTGGCTCGCCGTCTGGGGCGGAAATCAGTTCACCGCGCAGGTGAATCACTTCATCGCCATCCCATCATCTGCAGAAGTGCAGTTCGAGCAGGCGACCGCCAAGCTCCCGCCCGATTGGCAGACCTCGCCGCGCACTATCGTCGTGCCCGGCTACGATGGCGTGCCCTCGGTGGACGATCTTGTCGTGCGGTGTGAAAACGGCCGTCTCGATGCGGTGGAAATCCCGGGGCGTGCCACATTTTTCGCCGCAGCGGACCGCATCGAAGCAGCTTCGAAAGAGAACCTGCCCTCCACGGAAAATGGCCGCGAACGTCTCGCCGGAGCGAAGGACCTGTGGGGAAATCCGCTGGTTTACGATCTCATCGACTCCTCCCATGCCCGGATTAGCAGCGCCGGACCGGACCGGACGAGCAACACTCAGTGGGATCTGGGTCTCATCATTGAGAAAGTCAGTGGCGATGCTCCTTCCAATGCGGATACTTGGTTAGGCCGTCGCAAGGCAGTGCTCGGGATCAAAGAGCCTCCGGCGCAAGCGGGTTTCAAACGCACCGAGTTTTCCGGCGGCCAAAGCAAGCTGGAGGGGGCTGCCTATTTTCGCTTCTTCACATGGCTGGTGTTGGCGACGACGTTGCTTTTCATTCCGTTCGCCCTCGTCTATCGGTCGAAGAGCTATCTCCACGATTGATTCTTCGTTACTTGCATACTCATATTCCCACGATCCATGGAGTAACACTCGTGACTTCCACGCCATTTTTTAGGCGATTCCGATCAATCATCTCCGGCTTTGGGGCGAATCGACTTCACAGGGCTTTCCTTTGAAAACGTGGAAACAGGCAAACAATCACCACCGATGTCTCAAATCTTTTAAAAGTAAAAGAAGTGGAGCGTAGCGGATTCGAACCGCTGACCCCTTGCATGCCATGCAAGTGCTCTACCAACTGAGCTAACGCCCCTTTCGGGGAGGGCGGAGGATTGTCGATGGGGCTGGAGAGGAGCAAGAGGATTTTTTGAAAATCATTTCATTCCTGTTTGAAGCCATTCGCGCTGAGAAAATCGGGTTTGAGGCGGACTTGTAAATCTGGGGAATCAAGGTGCCGCTGTGACGACGTAAGATTCACCCAAATGGGCGACGAAAAACCCGTAACAAGTTGTTTTTTAACTCGTTACGGGTGATTTTTCGAAATGGTGGAGGCGAGGGGAGTCGAACCCCTGTCCGAAACGCCGTCAACACTGGCATCTACATGTTTAGCATGATGTCTGGAGCTTCGGATGGACTGGGCCCTCATGCAGCGTTGCCCATCCTAGAAACCTGTTTGATCTCGGAAAATCGCCCGGTTACCCGACGTTAATCCCAGCCTGCTGAGTGTTCGCCATCCCCCTCAGCAGGTGTCGGGGTTCTGATGTGGTCGTCAATTAAGCGGCCAGTGCGAGCTCGTTAGAGTCTGCATTTATTTGTTTTGAGCGGCTTTTTAAGGAGGCCAACCGATCAACCTCCACATGCAACCAGCGCGTCAAACATCCCGTCGAAACCAGAACGCCCCCGTCACTAATGACGACGTGAAGATGCACCGAGCCGGCGTCTTATCAATCAGAATTATCCAGCGAGCGGCTGATGGGTGGGGAAAGTGGCGTGATCAGGCCGTTACTGAGGCGGTAAATCCAGCTATGGATGGTGATTTCTTGGCCGCGTTCCCAAGCATCTTCGATGATGGTGGTGCGGGCGACATGGGCGGATTGGGAGAGCACATTCAGCTCACACAGGCGGTCCACCGCAGCGTCGGGGTCGAGTTGGTCGAGCTCTTCCTGATTTCTGCGGACCAGCGAACGGACGCCGGCGAGCCAGTTATCGATCATCCCGTGGCGGAAATTTTCTAGTGCTGCCCGCACGCCGCCGCAGCCGTAGTGGCCGCATACGATGATGTGCTTGACATCCAGGACATCAACGGCGAACTGGATGACGGACAGGCAGTTCAGGTCCCCGTGGACGACGACGTTCGCGACATTGCGATGCACGAACAGCTCGCCGGGCGCCAGGTCCACGATCTCGTTGGCCGGCACCCGGCTGTCGGAGCATCCAATCCAGAGGTACTCCGGCGCCTGTTGGCGCGAGAGGCGCAGGAAGAACTCCGGGTCGCGCCGGGTGATTTCCGACGCCCACGCGCGATTGTTCTGGAAGAGATGGTCGAGCGACGACGCCGTCTTTTCGGGCGGAACTATGGCTGCCTCGACGGTGTCGCCAGCGCCGGCCGCGAAGTGGGAAGGCGGATCGAGAGTCCCCCCTTTCCGGTGCACGCCTCCTCGCTTGGCGTGGACGTGAGATAGGTGCCATCCCGGCATCGCCCAGTCGCACCAGTGGGCGCGGGTTGGAGCGCGACATCGTTGCGCACGGTGCCGAATTCCCTGACGCGGTAGCGAGGCGCCTCCCGAACGAGCGGCACCGGCGTCGCCAGGGCAATCCGCGCACGGCCACGCTGGATGGAATCGGGCGGCGTGCTCCCCACGGGTGCGCCAATGGACGGCGCCACTGCGACCGGCGCCACCGAAGCACGGATTCTCGCGGCCCCGCGCGTGGGCGGTGCCGGCGCCAGCGCCGGCGGTGGACGCAGGACGGGCACGGCGGCGCGCCCAGCGGCGACCGGGGGCGGTAGCACCTGCGGCGCTTGCGGAGCCTGCGCACCGGCTGCCTCGACGCCAGCGAGCATCAACGCAGCGAGTGCGATTGGGGTGCGAAGAGAATGGGCGCGAATCATGGGCTCACCGAGATGGAACTGCTATACGTAAGGTAGTTCGCGTTGGTGATCGTGACACTCGCCGTACCGGTCGCTACCGCCTTCACGTAGAACTGGACGTAATAGGTGTCGATCGGGACGGTCACCGTCGTCACGTTGGATCCCGCGAGGTGGAATTCGATTGGGCTGCCCGATGTCAGCGAGAACGTGGTTGCTGCTGCGACATAGCGAATACTGTTGTCGGGAGCCCGAGTGTACATCGTCACGAGCGTGGAATCACCCTGCTTGAGCGAGGTCGGCCAGCCGCTTATACCGTCGACGCGCCCGAGTCCGACATTCACGACACCGGTCGCGGGCGTATGGTTGGCCGGCGAAGCGGTGATCGTGTCGGAACCGGTGGAGACACCGACCACGCGGAAGTTGGCCGAGTTGTTGTTCGCCGGAATCGTGAGGCTCGACGGCGTCGAGGTCGTGGCGTTCGCGGCGTGCGTGAGCGGTACCGTCGTCGCGGTCACTGGCGAATACGGAATCTGGGCATAGGCGTCGAGATACTGGCCGATGCCGAGCGCGGCGCCCGTGCCAATCGAGAGTGATGCGGGAGGCGTTGCAACCGTCACGTTCGCACTGCTCGCGGCGTACGGATACCGGATGTCGCGACTGTCCGATGCCGTGAGGGTTGCGGACCCGACCGTGCCTGGGGTCCAGAGCGCAGTGTTGCTGTAGTAGCTGTCCGCCTTGATGGTGACCCTGCTGGAGTCGATCGACGCGATTCCCGGTGCCGACGACAGGAGCGTCACGATGAGGTCCGCATTGACCAGGTGCTGGCTTCCATTCGCGTCGGTCGCGTACACCACGAAGTAGTTTGGCGGTGTGGTCGTGTACGCCGACGTCGGCGTCGCGATGACGAACTTCGGCGTCGTCACCTGCATGTTGGTCGACGACGCCGTGTACCCGGTGGCAGTAGCCTGGATCTGTACCGTGCCGATCGTATCCTGCGCCGTGATGGTGAAGTAGGCGTAGGACTGCCCCGCTGGAACGGTGACCGTGGTGTTGACGGAGGCCACGCGCGGATCGGTGCTCAGCAGCGATACGGTAAGCGGCGCCCCCACGGCATTCGGCAGCAGGACATAGTACTGCCCAACAGAGGTGTGCTGTCCCGTCCCGAGCACACCGGGATTCGCGCCGACAATCGTCAGCGACGGTCCCGTGACTGTCACAGCAGCGGACGTGACGGGGCGATATCCGGTGTTGGCCGAGTCGGAATATGTGATCGTCGCGCTGCCCGGGCCGACGTACTGGAATGTGGTGTTGGCGTAATACGCGTCCTTGGCGACGCGGAAGTACGCGGC
>JAYUHS010000209.1:0-1059 GCA_043766715.1 Luteolibacter sp. | reverse complement strand
CTCGCCGCTGCCGAACGGCTTCATATCCACGCCCCAGTCCTTTTGCCAGACCTTGGGATCGATGGTGGGCAAGGTCGGGTGTTCGAGGATCAGCGCGGTGTAGGCATCGCGGAAACGGGCGCGGAAGACGCTCCGCAAGACGGGCTGGGGCACGAGGAAGTTGGCACTTTTCACCGTAACCACGCGGCCCGTTACGTCGATACCCGCACCGGGGACGATGCAGTGGAGGTGGGGGTGGAAATGGAGCCGTTGGTTCCAAGTGTGGAGGATCATGGTGAAGCCACTGGTCTTCGCGCCGAGCCATTTGGGGTTAGCAAGGGTGTCGGCTAGCGAGCTGGAAGCGGCAGCGAAGAAGAGCTGATAGATCTCCTGCGCCTGTGGGGTGAAGAACAACGGGCGTAGTTCCGCAGGCAAGGTGAAGGTGACCATGAAATAGGGTGCGCCCACCCGTTTACCTAACTCCCGCTCCACCCATTCCGCAGTGGCATTCTTCCCGCACTGCGGACAGGAGCGATGATTGCAACTATGGAAATGGAATTCGCGGGTTTTGCATGAATCGCAACCATGGAGGTGCCCACCCATTTCCGGTGTGCGGCAGTGGGTGATGGCCCAGACGGCACGTTGCTGGGCCTTACTCATTGCATGACCCAAGTCACGCAGCCAGGCGGGCAGGAAGCGACGCAGCGCGTCGATGACAGTGTGAGTCATAATTTGATCAAGTGAAATGCTGATCTAACGTGGAAGCTCTTGGCAGAGCTTTTCTACCAACTCGCGGCTGTCTTGCTCACTGCGATGAGTCAGGTGAAGATAGATCATGGTGGTATTGATACTCTGGTGACCAAGCAGTGCCTTGACCGTGTGAATGCTCGCTCCAGCCTCGACGAGATGCGTGGCGAAGCTGTGGCGCAGCGTGTGGATCGTGCATTTTTCGATGCCTAATTCCTTGCGAGCTTGGACCATGAGGCGTTGCAGCGAGCTGATCGGCATCGGACGTTCCGCCACCTTCATGCGGGCGGCGACATTTTTCAAATCATGATCTCCTCGACCCGTGTTAGGAAA
>JAYUHS010000208.1:0-46326 GCA_043766715.1 Luteolibacter sp. | reverse complement strand
CTGAACTCAACGATCACCACGGTTCCTAACACCATTGGCGACACCACCGTTCCCTTGACGGCCATCACCCTCGGAAGTGCGCTGCCGAACAATTCACCCGTGCTTTTCCGCTGGGTGGATGACAACGCGGCCCAGTCATCTCCGGACCAGATCATCGGCCTCGATAATCTAACAATATCCTCCACCGCCGTCCCCAACCAGTTTCCGATGGCAGCTCTAACTACGCCGACTGCCGGAGCTTCTGCCACGCTAGCAAATCCTTTTATCCTGACCGCGACAGCGACGGATGCTGACGGCAGCATTTCCCTAGTGGAATTCCTACGAGATGGTGCGGTCGTCGGCAGTGACACATCCGCTCCCTATTCCTTCACCGATTCCACCACTCCCGCCGGGGTTCACACTTACGCCGTCCGCGCCACTGATGATCTCGGTGCCGTGACCACCACCTCCGTAGTCACGGCCACCGTGGTCACCACCGCGAACGCCACCGCGCTCCGCTTCGACGGGGCAAACGACCACGTCACTATGGCCACCGCACCGCAACTCGCCACTGGCAGCGTCGGCTTCACCCTCGAGTGTTGGTTCCGCAAGGAAGGCGCAGGTGTTGTTTCAAGCTCGGGAAGCGGCGGTGTCAGCGCAGTCCCTCTGTTCGGAAAGGGCCGTGGCGAAAGCGAGGGTAGTAACGTGGATTGCAACTACTTTTTCGGAATCACCACCGGCGGTTTGCTCACGGCCGACTTCGAAGCCTACCCCGCCGCCGGCATCACTTCAGGTCAAAACTATCCAGTCACCGCTGCGAACACCCCCATCGTCAACAACACTTGGTATCACGCCGCCGTGACCTACGACTGCGCGACGACCACTTGGAAACTCTATCTCGACGGTTTACAGGTGGGCACCGCTATCGCCGCCGCGAACGCACGACCGCGCTTCGACAGCATCCAGCATTTCGGCATCGGCACCGCAATGACCTCCACCGGAGTCGTCGAAGGCGCATTCGCCGGGAGTATCGACGAGGTCCGGGTGTGGGAACGCGCGCTTTCTTCCGCCGAGATTCTCGCCGGCAAGGACATGGAAATCGTTTCCGCGACAAGCCTGATCGGCCGTTACGGCTTGAATGAAGGAACAGGAACGACCACCGCTAACAGCGCCCGTGTCGATGCCCTGCCGATCGGCACTCTCACTAACGGACCCTTGTGGGTCGATGGGCCAGTGCTCACACCAAACGATCCTCCAACAGTGACACTCACCACGCCGGTTGGAGGTTCCTCATTCGTGGTGCCCGCATCGGTCAACCTAACTGCAAATGCCACCGATACCGATGGATCCATCTTCAAGGTGGAGTTCTATCAGGGCGTGATCAAACTCGGCGAGGACGCAACCGCTCCTTACGAATACCTCTGGACCCTGCCGAATGCCGCCGCGACTTATTCGCTCACCGCCGTCGCCACCGATAACCGCGGTCGCATGACCACCTCCGCAACAACTTCGATCACAGCGAACCTTCCTACCAATGTTTCGCCCACGGTCACCCTCACCGCTCCTGCCGATGCCGCGAACTTCTATTTCCCGGCCGCGATCAACCTGAGCGCCACCGCCGGTGACACCGACGGAAATCTCGCAAAAGTGGAATTCTATCGCGGCACAGTGAAACTCGGCGAGGACGCCACCGCCCCGTTCGAATACAATTGGACCAACGCCGCCGTCGGCTCGTATTCGATTACCGCCGTTGCCATCGACACCTTCAACGCGGCCACGACCTCCGCCACTGCTGCGATCACGGTCACCTTGCCCCCTAACGACCCACCGTTCGTCACGCTCGACAGCCCCGCCACTGGATCGAATTTCGTCTTTCCAGCCCCCATCAATCTATCCGCCACCGCCTCCGACACGGACAACAACTTGGTAAAAGTCGAATTCTATCAGGGCACCACCAAGCTCGGCGAGGACACCACCGCCCCCTTCGAATACACTTGGACGGATGCGGCCATCGGCAGCTACATCCTCACTGCAAAGGCCATTGACAACCAGAACGCCACCAACACCTCGAACGCGGCAAGCATCAACGTCAACCTCAGCTCAAACGTCCCGCCCACAGTCGCCGTTTCGGCCCCTGCCGACAACACGACCGGCATCGGCGCGTCCACGAATCTATCCGTGAACATTGCCGATCCCGAGGGCGACGCCCAAACCGTGACGTTTTACGGACGCAAGCGCGCGCCGCTAGTTCCGGGACCAGACTTCACGCTCGGCACGCTGCCAGACACCCAGTTTTACTCGCAGAACACCGGCGGCAACCGCGCCGCCACATTCTATCAGCAGACCCAGTGGTTCGTGGATAACCGAGACACGCTCAACCTCGCCTTCGTCAGCCACATGGGTGACATGGTGCAGGACAACGACTCCATCGACCAACAGTGGGTCGTCGCCAGCACCGCGATGAGCAGTATCGAAAACCAGCCATCCACCCTCCGCGCATACGGCATCCCATGGGGCGGCGCTCCCGGCAACCACGACGTCGCGGGCAGCGGTGCCGGCGGTGGAAACGCCGTAAACGCGAAATGGAACCAATACTTCGGCAACAGCCGTTGGGCCGGAAAACCTTACTACAAGGGGTCATTCTCGGGCACCAGCAGCGGTAACAACTATCAGTTCTTCAGTGCCAGCGGACTGGATTTCATCATCATCCACCTCGAATACATGACCTCCGGCAACCAAGCCGTCCTCGATTGGGCCGACTCGCTGTTAAAGGCACACCCGCACCGCCGCGCCATTGTTACTAGCCACTGGATTCTCAACACGCCTCCGACCAGCCCGGTTCCTGCACAAGCTCCGTTCGGCGGTCCCGGCCGGGCGATCTATGACAATCTAAAAGACAACCCGAACCTGTTCATGACCTTGTGCGGCCACATCCACAATGAAGGACGCCGCGCGGATGTCTATCAGGGCCGCACCGTCCATTCACTGCTCCAAGACTATCAGGACCGCGCCAACGGCGGAGACGGCTGGCTGAGATACTACGTCTTCTCTCCTGCTAATGGCACCATCCTTGCAAAGACCTACTCACCCAAGCTCGGCATTTATGAAACCAACTTGGAGGACGTCCGGAGCCCGGCCGACACCCAGCTCAACGAGGCCAGCGAATTCACCCTCGCCTACGACATGCAAGGCTCCGCCAGTGACTGGATTCCGCTCGGCACCGTGAACGTCGCGGCGAACGGAACAACCGCATCTCTTGCTTGGACCGGTTTGGAAAAAAGCTCTGCCTACGAATGGTATGCCACCGCCAACGACGGCACCAATACCGCTAACAGCAGCGTCGCGAAATTTGCCACTGTCGCAGCCGCTGCCCCGGCGGTCTCCATCACCTCGCCGGTGAACAGTCAGAGCGTGGGACTGCCATCCGCTGTGAACATCGCCGCCACTGCGACCGATGCGGACGGCAGCATCGCCAAAGTGGCCTTCTTTAACGGCAGCACCCTTCTCAATGAGGACACCACCGCACCCTACGAATACGCCTGGAACGCGCCGAGCGGAAACCACACGCTCACTGCCATCGCAACCGACAATGAGGGCAACGCGACTTTGTCAAATGTCGTCACCTTCAGCGTCTTCAATGCCGCCAACATCCCGCCTTCCGTCACGTTGACCTCTCCGGTCAATGGTTCCAGCGTCGAGGCGGGAACTATTTCCCTAACGGCCACCGCCACGGATACGGATGGGATCATTTCCAAAGTGGAGTTCTACAATGGCGCGGCCAAGATCGGTGAGGATCTCACCAGCCCCTACAACTTCGATTGGACAGGCGTCACCGTGGGAACCTACACACTAACCGCCAAGGCGACCGACAACGACAATGGCACCATGACATCGGCATCTGCCTCCGTCACCGTCACCCCCGCCGGTGTGTTCGTTTCCTCCTATTTCCAGAACTTCGATGGCATGGGCCTGTCCGGCACCGCCCGCCGTCCGGCTTGGACGAGCTGGAACTCCGCCACCGGCACGACGAACTCCACCTGGACCGCCGCCACGGGCATCACCGCCTCGGGAGTCGCCGCGATGACGCAAATCACCGCCGCTCTAGCAGTCGCGAACCCGCCAGCAGCCACCAACGTCAACGGCTTCAACGCCGGACTCACTGCCACCAATACGGACCGTCAGTTCGGATCCTCGCCGACAGGTCTCGCCGGGATCGCCCACCAATTGGAACTGACAAACATCATTGGTAGTCCGATCGGCAGCCTGTCAATCGGCTACGACATCCGCCGGTATAACGCCACGAGTTCCGAAAACGAGCTTCCCGGTTACTGGTTGTTCTACAGCCTTGACGGGACAACGTGGACGAATGTTTCCGAGCTCAACCCGACCCCTGCCACCATTCCCAACACGGCGGGCCTCACCACCATTCCTCCGACGAATATCAACCTCGCCGGGCCATGGGCGAACAACACCTCGCTCCGCCTGCGGTGGGTGGATGACAATGGCGTGCCCACCTCGCCGGACCAAATGTATGGTCTCGACAACGTTGTCATCGCCGCCGGAGTCAATGCCGCCACAGCGCTAACAGCCATGCCAGTGGTCAACGGCGACGGCATTTCCCTCGCATGGACGGACAACTCAGACAATGAAACAGGCTTCCGCATCGAACGCAAACCCGCCGCCGACACGCTTTGGAATCTTCTCACCACTTCGCCCGCCAATGCCACAACCCACACCGACGCTACCGCTGGACCGGGAGTTTCCTTCAGCTACCGCGTCATCGCCTTCAATGCCAGCGTCACCGGCAATCCCTCGAACATCGCGAATTCCACCGCCTACACCGCATTGCAGGATTGGAAACTCGCCACTCAGGGAAATCCCAACGCTCCTAACAACTCAGACGGCGACGGTATTTCCGACCTCTTTGAATTCGCCTTCGGACTCAATCCTGTAGCCAGCGACGCGGGTCCGATCAGCGTAAACATCACCAGCGGAATCCTAACTACCCGTGGCCAACCCGCCGTCTGGTATCAGGCCACCAGCGACGGCACCGACTTCCGCGTGCTGTTCATCCGGCGGAAGGATTACCTCGCGGCAGGTCTCACCTACACCCCGCAGTTCAGCGGCGACATGACCACCTGGGTGAACAGTTCCGCCACTCCCACGGTCGTCGCCGATGGCGGCGAGGTCGAGGCAGTCAGCATCAAATACCCGTTCTTCGCAGCAGGGAAAAAAGCCCGATTCTTCCGCGTCGGCGTCAGCAGCAACCAGTAATCCAATTGAAACTCACTCAGATGAAAATTCCATCGCTCATTCTATCCACCGTCGTGCTGGCGTCCACTTCGCACGCGGCCATCGTCGCCAGCGGACTTCGTGACATCGTGATCACTTCGGATTTCACCGGTCTCTATCTGGACATCGACGGCGGCGGTCCGGTGGCCGAGGAAACCACCGGCTGGGATCTCAATGCCTTCTTCGGAGGGGAAGGCTTGGCCAGCAATTCGTCGTTCCATCCTGTCACCGCAACCCTCACGCTGGATGCTCCGGCGCTGAATCTAACGTCCGGACAGGCGATCAGCGCTTCGAGCGTTTTCGCCAGCACCCATCCCGGCGGGTTCAGCGGTTCGGCCACCCATGTCGGAAATGGTCTGGGGCAGTTTACTTCAGGCAGCGAAGGCTTCATTGGCTTCCAGTTCACGGTAAATAACAGCTCATTACCTTTTTATGGCTGGATGCGGGTCGCACTGTCTAACACGGGCAGCACCGGCTTGATCCGCGAATGGGCATATGAAGACTCCGGCGAGGCCATCACGGTCGGCGCGGTGCCGGAGCCCTCCGTCATTCTGTCGCTGCTCATCGGGGTAAGCGCATTCTGTCATCGCAGGCGACGGTAAGTTTGCCGCCGTATCAGAGCCGCATTTCGGATTCCCGGGCATTGGAAACGGTTTGCACGGTCCTACCGCACCGCGTAGAAACAACCATACCTCATGTCCGACAAACTATTTTTCTACCAAGACCCGTTTCCACTCGGCCCGGACACGACGGAATACGAACAAATCAGCTCGGAACATGTCTCAGTCGCGGAATTCGAGGGGAAACCGGTTTTAAAAATCGCTCCAGAAGGACTCACACTCCTCGCTGCCGAGGCGATCAAAGCGATCAATTTCACACTTCGATCGTCCCACCTCGCCCAAGTCGCCGCCATTCTGGATGACCCAGAAGCCTCGGAAAATGACCGGATGGTCGCGCTGATGTTACTAAAAAACGCGGAGATCGCCTCGCACGGCATCCTGCCATTCTGCCAAGATACCGGCACCGCCACCATCATCGGGAAAAAGGGCCAACAAGTCTGGACCGGCGGCAATGATGCGGAATTCCTCTCAAAAGGCATCTACCAGACCTATATCCAAGAAAACCTCCGCTACTCGCAGACCGCGCCACTGACGATGTATGACGAGGTCAATACCAAGACCAACCTCCCCGCGCAGATCGATCTGTACGCCACCGAGGGCGATACCTACAAGTTCCTCTTCGTCAGCAAAGGCGGCGGCTCGGCGAATAAGACATTCCTCTATCAAGAAACCAAAGCCCTGCTCAATCCCAAGCGGCTCAAGGAATTTTGTCGGGAAAAAATGGCATCGCTCGGCACCGCAGCTTGTCCGCCCTACCACCTCGCATTCGTCATCGGCGGCACCTCAGCGGAGACCTGCCTCAAGACGGTAAAAATGGCGTCCACTCGCTATTACGACGATCTCCCAACTCACGGAAACGAGCACGGGCAAGCGTTTCGCGACGTCGAGCTGGAGAAGGAGCTGCTGGCTATTGCCCGGGAAATCGGCATCGGCGCCCAATTCGGCGGAAAATATTTCGCGCTTGATGTCCGCGTGATCCGCCTCCCGAGGCACGGTGCTTCCTGCCCGGTCGGCATCGGCGTTTCTTGCTCCGCAGACCGCCAAGCGAAGGCAAAAATCACCAAAGACGGGATTTTCCTCGAAAAACTGGAGAAGAATCCCGGCCGTTTCATCCCGGAGAAATTCCGTGATTGGAAGTTCAAGGGAGTGCCCATCGACCTCGACCTCGGCATGGAGGAAACACTGAAAACGCTTTCGAAATACCCTGTCACCACCGCGCTTGCGCTTTCCGGGACCATTATCGTCGCCCGAGACATCGCCCATGCGAAGCTCAAGGAGATCCTCGACGACACCGGCGAGCTGCCTGAATATTTTAAGAAATACCCAGTTTACTACGCCGGTCCCGCCAAGACTCCTGCGGGCTCGCCGTCCGGTTCGTTCGGCCCGACCACCGCCGGGCGGATGGATGGCTACGTCGATCTTTTCCAGTCGCACGGCGGCTCGATGGTGATGCTGGCAAAGGGAAATCGCTCGAAACAAGTAACCGAAGCCTGCCAAAAACACGGCGGCTTCTACCTCGGCTCCGCCGGTGGCCCCGCCGCACTTCTCGCCCAAGACCACATCCGCTCGCAAGAAGTCGTCGATTTCCCAGAACTCGGGATGGAAGCCGTCTGGAAAATCACCGTGGAAAATTTCCCCGCATTCATCCTCGTGGACAACAAAGGCAACGACTTTTTCACCTCGCTGAATTCCTGTCCCGTCTGCCACTGAACGGAAAATGAATTGCAAGCGACTCCAGCGGCGTTAACTTGCTGAGAACAAAACTTCAACAATTATGGGACCTATTGGAATGCCAGAAATGATCATGATTTTCGTCGTGATCTTGCTGCTCTTCGGAGCAAAAAAATTACCTGAACTCGCGCGAGGAATCGGTAAAAGCATGGGAGAATTCAAAAAAGCGAAGGAGGAATTCGAGCATGAGATCACCCGCTCCGAAGCGGATGCCCGAGTCAAAGAGGTCCCCGGCAAGGAGCCTCGCGAATCTTGAGTTGATGAGCCAGCAAGCTCACAGTGCCTCATTCGAATATTCAGCCCTTAGATTTCTAGGGGCTGTTTTTTGTGGAGCCGCACTGCTGACTCTTTCTGGCTGCGAGAAAAAAGGCAGCCCGGCATGGGGTAGCCCAAGTCGTGAAACCTCGCCGACCACAAGTCACTCAGTCACCGCCCCGAAGTCCGTTTCCAAACCGGCCAAGGCCAACGCTAAGTCAGATGAAACTTCCACGAAGGAATCGCGCGAGGGAGGCCTTCGTTTCATCACCTACAACGTCGAGAATTGGCTAACGACGGATCGCCGCGTCGGTCAGAAAAACGTCAAAGGCTTGCCCAAGCCGGATAGCGAAAAGCTGGCAGTTGTCAGGATTCTGACCCACCACTTACCGGATGTCATCGGTCTTTGCGAAATCGGCACACCCGCCGATCTCGCGGAAATCCAAGCTCAGCTCAAAGCTGCCGGGCTGGATCTCCCCCACTCCCACTACACCGGCGGCTCAGATCCGGAACGCCACCTCGGCTTATTATCACGTTTCCCAATCGTTTCCTCTGCAACGCCCAAGGAAATGGAATACCAACTCACTGGTCGTACCTACGCGATTAACCGAGGAATTCTCGATTCCACCATCGAATCACCGGGGAAATCCTATCGCTTCATCGGCGTGCATTTGAAGTCCAAGCGTGACAGCGAACAGGGAGATCAGGAACAAATCCGCCAGAGCGAGGCACGTCTTCTCCGCCGACATGTGGATTCCATATTGCGGGAAGATGAAAACGCTCGGTTGATTGTTTACGGGGATTTCAACGATACGCGGTCCAGTCCCACGATCAAAACGATCACCGGGGAATACGGCCATCCCACTTACCTAACCGCCATTCCTGCTAAGGACTCACAGAACCATGCGTGGACTCACTTCTGGGCACTGCAAGACGTCTATTCGCGGTTCGACTACATCATGGTCACTCGTGAAATCCGTAAAGAAACCGATTTCCCAGCGGCGAAAATCATCGATGACGCTGGCTGGAATGACGCCTCCGACCACCGTGCCGTGCTGGCCGTCTTCAAGTGACCCATTCACAAACGCAATTCACTTGCGTATCGAACCCATCACGGCACGTTGCGCCCATGTTTCATGTCCTGTCTATTCTCACTCTCTTCTCTTTGCTACCGCTGGCGGCCGGTGAGCTGAAAGTCGCGGTCCTGCATCCGCTGCTCGGTGATCTGGCACGGCAAGTGGGTGGCGTGCAGGTGGAAGTCATCGATCTCATCGGCGCGAAGGGTGATCCGCATCATTTCGAGCCGAAGCCGGAAGATCTCAAAAAGGCGGAAGGCGCAGCGATCTATCTGGTCGCCGGGATGGGACTGGAAGGATACTTGCCAAAATTGCGAGCAATCATCGGGACCAAGGCCGCATTGATCGAAGTCGGCTCAACCCTTCCCGCTTTGGATGGAAATTGTCAGCAATCAGACCACGACCACACACAAGAAATCGATCCCCACTGGTGGCACTCGATCGCTCTTTTCCGGCGAGCGCTCGATATCGTCACCGAAGCGTTAACGACTGCCTCACCCGAACACGGCGCAAATTTCAAAAAAAACGCAGAACTTTACCGCAAGCAGCTTGATGAACTGGAACTCTGGTCGAAACGGGAAATTTCAAAAATCCCCCGCGAGAAGCGCCATTTAGCCACGGCCCACGCGGCTTTCAATTATTTCTGCAAGGACTTCGGCTTCGTGGCCCATCCGGTGCAAGGCCTGAGCCACGAGCAAATGCCGGACCCCACTCAACTTGCACGGCTGATCGCTGATTTAAAAAAAGACCACGTCGCAGCCATTTTCCCTGAGAAAGAGTCCAATCCCAAGATCCTGAAAACGCTCACCAGCGACACCGGTATCCAGTTAGGAGAATCATTGATCGCGGATGGAACGGGGGGAATCACCTACTTGGCCATGTATCGTCACAACGTAAAAACCATCGTGACAGCGCTCAGCCAGCGTCCCTAAAGATACGGGAATACGATCACTCATCCGCGTTCATCTGCGGTTAAATTCTCTTTTGGATCGGAGCATTCAGCTCCTTGACGATCACCCCAATCCTCAAAGGCATTCGTCCCCACCCTCTGCCGGTTACGAGCCATGCACCGGCTTCCAAACGGCATTTTCCTTAGACGAGGCGACGGCCGCTTCGATGAAGGCCATCCCTTCCACGCCGTCATCCACACTGGGGAAATCATAGCCCTCAGCCCGCGGATAAGTCCCGGCGATGGAGTCTGAAATGGCCTCCGCTGCGGCGAGATAGACATTTGCGAACGCCTCGATGAATGCTTCTGGGTGACCAAAAGGCAGCCGGGTAAACTTCGCCGCCTCCGGGCCGTTATAGCTATTTCCACGCCGCCAGACTTGGCGCGGGGCGTTGGCGAATTTGACGATGAGTTCGTTCGGATGTTCCTGATGCCACTCGATCGAGGCGTCCGTGCCATAGACGCGGATGTTGAGGTTATTCTCCTCACCGGTGGAAATTTGCGAGGCGAAGAGCACGCCACGCGCACCGCCTTGATAGCGGACTAACATGCTGCCGTCGTCATCCAGCGGACGACCGGGGATGAAGGTATTCAGGTCCGCTGCGACTTGCTCTAACTCTAGGCCCGTGATGTAGCGGGCGAGGTTTTCTGCGTGAGATCCGATGTCGCCGATGCAATTGGAAATCCCGGAAATACTCGGATCCATCCGCCAGTTTGAAATAGCACCCTCGGATGAGTCCTTGATCGCATCGATGGCGTAACCTTGCGGATACTCTGCGACGACTTTCAGGATCCGCCCGAGTTTCCCTGCCTTCACCATCGCCCGGGCTTCCTTCACCATCGGGTAGCCGGTGTAATTGTGAGTCAGCGCGAAAACGAGTCCGCTGGCCTCGACGATTTTTTTCAACTCCTTGGCCTCAGCCAGCGAGAACGCCATCGGCTTTTCGCAAACGACGTGGATGCCAGCTTCTAGAAACGCCTTGGCCACCGGGAAATGCAGATCATTCCGGGCGACGATGGTCACGAAGTCGATGCGGTCGCCGGGTGGCAGTGCCGCCTCGGCCTTGGCCATTTCTGCATACGAGGAATAGACTCGTGCTGGATTCAGGAAGAAATCCTCGCCTGAGAGTCTAGATTTCTCGGGGTCTGAGGAGAAACAACCGGCGACGAGTTCGATTTTCCCGTCAAGATTGGCCGCCATACGATGGACGGCACCGATGAAGGCGCCCCGACCACCGCCGACCATGCCCATGCGTAGTTTACGATTCATTTTTTATGAGTGATGAGTTAGATGAAATACGACTCGAGATAGACAGATCTACTTACCCTGCCACTCGCCGAACGCGCGGAACTTTGCGTAGCGTTGGTCGCGCAGATCCTCGGTGGTGAGTTTTGAAAGCTCCTCAATGTGGGCTAGCACCTTGTCGCGGAAGGCTTCTGCCGTGGCCTGATGGTCGTGGTGGGCGCCACCGGTGGGTTCGTCGATAACGTCGTCGATCAACCCGAGTTTTTTTAAATCCGGAGCCACCAGCTTCATCGCTTCCGCCGCTTCCGGGGCGTGCTTGCGGTGTTTCCAGAGGATCGCTGCGCAGCCTTCCGGGCTGATGACCGAGTAGTAGGCGTTCTCCATCATGATCACCCGATCCGCCACGCCGATGCCGAGCGCACCGCCGGAACCACCCTCGCCGAGGACGATGGCGATGATCGGCACCTTGAGCAGCATCATTTCCCGCAGGTTGAAAGCGATGGCCTCGGCGATGTTGCGCTCTTCCGCACCGATGCCGGGAAAGGCGCCGGGCGTATCAATCATGGTGATGACGGGCAGGCCAAATTTCTCGGCGATTTTCATCAACCGCATCGCCTTACGGTAGCCTTCCGGGTGGGCGCTGCCGAAGTTCCGCTTGAGGTTTTCCTTGGTATCACGGCCTTTCTGGTGGCCGATGACGATGACGCGCTTTCCACCGATGCGGGCAAATCCACCGGGCATCGAGGCGTCGTCACCGATGTGACGGTCGCCGTGGAGCTCGCAGAAATCCGTGAAAGCGAGGGAGACGTAGTCGAGCATGAACGGGCGGTTCGTGTGGCGGGCGATTTGAACGCGCTGCCACGGGGTGAGGTTCTGATAAATCGCCGCCCGCGTCTCGGCGAGTTTGCCTTCCATGGTCGAAATCTCAGCGGACAGGTCGATGTTTTGGGAAGACGACTTGGTGCGGAGTTTTTCGAGTTCGCGTTCGAGCTCGGCGGCGGGTTTTTCGAATTCGAGAAGCTGCATAGTGGAGCGAGCAAGTTCGGGACTCAGGTAGAAAGATGCAAGAGCGGATGCGAGGTCCGGCGAACATTGGCCACCTCAGAATCCAATTTGCCACGCAGCGACGGCGGCTCAGAAATTCACTTTTCTGCATCCGTCAGTGCCGCCCAGTCCACTGTGCCGTGGTCGAGGCGCTGCACCTCACTGGCGTAAACGGCGTCCTCATTTTTCGGGTCCAGTTCTGCGGCGAGTTGGGTAAAATAACGGGCGAGTTTCTGATTTTCTACGCCGCCTTGTTGGGTGAGGACCTGCCCGCGCATTAACATCAGGCGGGCGAGGACCGGCGGGCTGTAGTCACTCTCTCCCGTTGCTGGCACTATCCCTTTTGCCAGTTGGAAATTCACTACGACCGCACGTTTATTGCGCGGCGAAAGTTGGAGGGCGAGGGCGATCATTTTACGCCCTTCCGCCAGCGACTCCGGCGAGGCCTTGGCGGCAGCGATGTGATTCGAGGCCGCAGTTGCGAGATTGGTCGCGTATTCGTCGCGCTCTGAGTCCAGCATCCCGAGTTCGGCGGGGAACACACTTACCACCACTTTCGGCCCAGCCCAGAGGAACGTCTTCGCCGTTTCTTCTGCAACCAAGCATGAAACTGTCGCCCAAAAGACCGCCGCTGCTCGCCAGGTACACATCATCTGGACTTAGAATGAGAGGTGATCGATCCTTGGCAAGTGGCAATTCCCGATCCAACACCCGCCAAATCTCAGCTCCGGAAACTGATGCGAGAAATGCTGAGAGCGGAGCAACTCTCATCCGAGCAGGCCTGCGCCGCCCTTGGCCATTGGCTCGCCGCCCACCCAGACCTGCGCACCGTGGCCGCCTATTCCGCGCTGGCTGAGGAGGTGGATTTTTCGAAAATCATCCACGCCCGGCCCGACTTAGCGTGGGTTTACCCAAAAATCACCGGCCACCACCTGAGCTTCCATCAAGGTGAAAATTTCGTCCGTGGCCCATTCGGCATCCTTGAGCCCGACGCCGACTCGCTGGAAATCCCCATCTGCGAGATCGATGCCTTTCTCTGTCCCGGCCTCGCCTTCGATACCAAAGGCGGTCGCCTCGGCCGTGGCCGTGGGTTCTATGATCGAGTGCTTGCCCGCGCCCGCCCGGATGCACTCAAGCTAGGCGTTTGCTTCCATTTCCAACTCGTTCCAGACACCTTTTCCGAATCGCACGACATGCCGATGGACGCGGTGATTTTTTAAAAATCCGCCTCGTGCTCAGCGAGATCAGTCCTCCGACGCCCAACCCGGCACTTCCAGCCGGAACTCGGGAATCCGCGCGAAGATCCAATCGCCCGTGGTCGCCTCGCCGAAGAACGCCCCGGACACCAAGGCCCCGCGCGAGACGACATGGTAACTATTGTAGGAAAAATGGCCACCTGGCTCGATGATCGGCGATTGTCCGACCACTCCGTCGCCCTCGATCACGGCGATTTCTCCTTGATCCTCCTGCACCACCCATTTCCGCCCACGGATGGTCACTGGCCCCGGCGAGTCATTATGAATCGAGATAAAATACACGAACGGATGCGGCTTATCCTGTGGGGCGTCCAAGCTGGGCATGTAAATCACGTCATCCACCTTGACGCGCAGTCCTTCGAATTCCCGGATTACCCCTGCCATACCTGTGATGCTTCCGCGACTTCCGCCACCTGCCAAGCACGAAACCGACCCACTCGCTGGTGGGACACAGGTCGCATCAAGGCGCGGGTGCATTGGGGCTGTAGAGGTCGGTGACGTTGTCCACTTGACGACCGCCGTTCCAGAAGATGCCGGCGGCGGCGTAGCTGTCTCCCGTGTTGGTGTCGTTTCCGGAGGATTTACATTGGGAAATCACTGAGTTCACGCCGCGGATGCCGTCGGCTCCGGACTTTCTGACGGTGCAGGATGAAATGGTGCTCGAGTCTGCCCAGACTCCGGCGCCAGCGTTTTGGCTGGCGGTGACGTGGCTGATGGCCGAGTTCGGCGAGAAGATGCCGGAACTGGTGCAGGCGTTGATGCTGAGACCGTCGATTTGGTTGTCGGTGCCGTTGAGGCCGGTGGCGCAACTGGAGATCTGCCCACCACTGATCCGCGAGTAGCTGGAGTCGATGCCATTTCCTGAGCAACTGCGGAGGTTGAGGTGGCTGAGATTGGCATTATCTCCGAAGATGCCGCTGCCGACGATGCGGTCGATGAAGAGATTCTCGGCGACGACGGCATTTCCCCGGAGGGCGGTGCCGACGCCGTTTTGAATCAGGGTGTCCCGCAGAAGCAACTGTGAGGCGATGATGCCGTAGGTGCCGAAGTCGCGGATGATGCAGTTGGAAATGACATGCCGCCCGCCATCGATCTCCTCGGCGGATGAAAGGGCGATGCCGCGGTCGAAGCCGCGCACGGTGATGTTCTCGATGCGGATATTCTGGCAGGAAACCTCGCCTGCCATACGCCCGTAGGCGACGATGCCGAGGCTACCGCCGGCTCCCGAGTAGGCCCCTGTAACTGCACCGGTGAAGGTGACACTGCCGGGTGCGACGACTGAGCCGTTCCTTAGAGCGATGTTTTTCAAGTTGCCACTGCCGATGCCGATACCGAAGCTTGAATTCAAAATCGTGAAGCCATTGAGGTCGAGGGTGACGTCACTGACTTGGATCATGACTGAGCCTGCGAGATTACCAGTGAGGTAGTAGCTGCCGGAGGCGGTGATCGTGGTGGTGGTAGAAATCGCGATGCGTGGCTCGATCTGGGCGAGGGACTTCATGCTGGGAGCCGGAGCGGCAGGCGGCGTGAGCGGGCCTTGGGCGGAGGCAAGGGTGGCAGAGAGAGCGAGGAGGAGGGCGGTCAGTTTCATGGAGGGTTTTTAAGGTTCGGGGTTCAAGGAGCGGTGGGCAGTGGCAAGGCGACGGCACGGAAGAAGCGGCGAGGCACGGCGGCGAGCGCGCTGAGATTTCCCGAAGTGAGGGTGCCGGTGGGCGGGAGGGTGCCGAGAGCGGAGTTTGTCCAAGGGCCGACGAGGTCTTCATCATACTCGAGGCGGTAGTTGCGAGTCGGGACGCTGGTCCAAGTGAGATTGGCTTGGTTCGGGCTGGGGTAGCTGTGGGCGGTGATGCGGAGGCTGGAGGTGGGATCGGTGGGGAGAGTGCCGGCGGTGTATTCGGCAAGGTCGCTGGCTCCGTCGCCATCACGGTCGCTGGTGGCGCTGGCAGTGGTGAGATTTCCGAAGTTGAGCATTTCCCAAGAATCTGCCATGCCGTCACCGTCGGTATCCGGTCGGGCGAGAGTGGTGGTGGCGAGCTGGGTGAAGCTGGTATTTAGGGAAATCCAGCCGAGGTTGGCGGAGTAGGCGTTTCCTGAGAATATTCCGGTGCGAAGGTCGAGCCGGGGCTGGCCGTGGATCTGCTCGAAGGTGATCCAGCCGACGTTCGCCGCATAGGCACTGCCGGTGAGCAGGCCGCTCGGGGAGAGATTGACGCCGTAGTCGCTGGCGGTGGCGTTCGAGTAGGTGTGGCCATTTGCAGGAGTGCCACTGCCGAGGTGGACCCAGCCGAAGTTCGCTGCATAGGCATAGCCACTGAGCGTGGTGTCAGTGACGCGGACGCCGCTGGCGGTGTCTGCTCGGAAGTCCAGCCAGCCAGCATTGGCGGCATGAGCATAACGGTCAGTGGGACTGATGGTGGACTGGCCGGCAGCTACGCCAGTGAGGGCGAGCAGAAAAAACAAGGTGGCTTGCATGGGGGTAGTGAGCTGACACGACTGAGGTAGAAATAGGCGATTGAGGTTCTCGTAGTGATATGCCCCGGAAAATTCAAGGAGTTTTCCCAAACGAGGCACACGACACTCCCTCCAAGGCAGAATCTTCTCTAAAAACGAGACGTGACATCAATTCGCGATTCCATAGCGTTTCGCGACACGTCCCCACGAATCTATGGAAAATCCTCTCCACTCACTCGGCTACAATCTGCTGAATACCACACTCCAAGCAGATTCCGAGGAGCCCACGGCTCTTTCCACCCTCTCCCGCCGTGGATTTCTGCTCGCCGCCGCCTCGCTTTCCAGTTGCGCCGCCGCTGAGCCACTCAGGCCTAAACCCCGCCCGCCCACGAATCCAGCGGCTGCCGCCGTCAAAATTCCAGCGAACACCGCTTACCGCACACCGCCAGTCAAGGGACCGGTTCCGCGCAATCCCGACATGGACCTCGGCGCAGATTTCTCGAAAAGCTCCGGCATTTCCTTCTCCCGAGTCATGGTCTCGGGGAACTACATCGCCATGACCTTCGATGACGGACCCCACCCGCAAAACACCACGCGCCTGCTCGACATGCTCCGCGAACGCAACATCAAGGCGACCTTCTACGTCATCGGCCGCAGCGTGGATCTCTACCCCCAAGTCGTCCGCCGCACGGTCGCGGAGGGCCACGAAATCGGGAATCACTCCCACACTCACCGCCTACTCAGCAAGCTCAGTGACGATGAAATCCGCAAGGAACTCAGTAGCTGCCGGGATGCCGTCGCTCGGGCCGCCGGGGTCCAGCCACGGACGATGCGTCCTCCGTACGGCGGACTCCTCCAGCGCCAGCGCGAGTGGGTCCACGCCGAATACAATTACCCGATCATCCTCTGGTCGGTCGATCCTCTCGACTGGAAACGCCCGGGTGCCTCAGTCATCAGCTCGCGTATCCTCACTGGAGCTTCAAACGGCGGCATCGTCCTCGCCCACGATCTGCACTCGCAGACCGTGGATGCCATGCCTGCCACGCTGGACGCCTTGCTGCGCCGCGGTTTTAAATTTGTAACGGTCTCCCAACTGCTGGCGATGAAAACGGAAGCCCCCGCCGCGACTCAAGCAGCCGTCGCTCCTGCTAATATTTGAGCCTTACTCCCCGCTTTTTTCCCGTCGTGAGCTACACCCCGTTCGGCGAGCGCTACTTCGCGACGCGTGAACGGCTCTCGGGCGTCATGCGTGGCATCGCCAAGCTCGCCGTGGACGCCCACATCGACGTCAGCGAAAAACTGCCGCTCGCGGAAATCGGTCAAGGTCTCGGCACGCCCTTTCTTTTCGTCGTCTGCGGTGAGGTGAACGCAGGCAAGTCCACCCTCATCAACGGCCTCTTCGGTCACGATCTCTGTCAGGCCAGTATCCTGCCCGAAACTGATCGCGTGCTGTGGTATCAATACGGCAATCCAGTCCGGGATAAGGGGGTCACACCGTTACTCGGAGAGCGATTCCGTGCGATTCCTTTTCTCAAAAATTTCAACCTCGTCGATACCCCCGGCACCAACTCGGCCGTCCAAGGCCATCAAGTCGTCACCGCCCAGTTCCTGCCCACTGCCGATCTAATTTTGTTCGTTTTCCCTGTCACCAATCCTTGGGGAGCAGCGACTTGGAATTTCATCTCCGAGCTTTCTGCGGAGAGCCTCACCCGCATCGCCCTAGTCATCCAGCAGGCGGACCAGCGCGAGCCCGTGGATCTCCAAGTGATCCTAGGCCACATGGCGGACTTGGCCATGAAGCGCATTGGCCACATTCCGCCGATCTTCGCCGTCTCTGGAAAAACCGCTTACGAGGCGAAGCGCGCTGCGCCGTTCAGCCATGATGGTTTCAAAAAAAGCGGCTACCCGGCGTTAGAAAAATTTATTTCCACTGCCGTCTGCGAATCCCCAGCACGCAGAAGGCTCCTAGAAACTTGGCGTGGTCAGGCGGCCAGTGCCCTGCGTGCCGTGGAGGACCACATCGAGAACCTGACGGATACACTCAGTCACCAAGGCCGTTTCCTCGACACCATCGAGCGGGAAATCGACGACATCCGCGAGCGGTTCGTCAGCCGACTACCCAGCCATTTAACAGGCGTGGCGGAGATTTTCGAAACGGAAGCCATTTGGGTTTCCAAGACTCTTCGCCGTCGGTTGGCAGCGGCACCTTCGTTCCTCCGCTTGCTCACAGGCGACCGGACTGGCCAGAAAATGGAAGGTGTTTTCATCGAGCGCTTACAAGGTGCCGTAGAAGCCGTCGCCGAGAAAGATGGCGTGGAAGTGGTGGAATTCTGCCGTAGCCACTGGAACGAACTGGGCGCACGAGTCAAGGAGGCCGTGGGCGTCGAACTCGGCAGCTCCACCGCCGTGGACGACACGCTGGCCACTGCCAAAAACCGCTTTATTCTCCGGCTCGGCCGTGCGGCCCGCCAAGGAATCGGTAATCTCAAAGTCCGCAACCAGCTCGACAAGGACCTCCGCCGCCGCACCTTGGCGCTCAAGTCATTCACCTTCATGACGCTTCTGCTCACCACCGCCGGAGGCACCCTCGGCGGACTCGGCATCCCGTGGGCCCCCATCATCCTGTGTGGACTCGCAGCGGTTTTCCTATGCGGCGGAGTTTTCACCGCGTGGGCGACTCGTAAATCCACCACCGCAGAATTCCAAAAACGCCTGCTCGACACCTGCGGCGGCTTCGCCAGCACTCTGCGCTCAGACTACGAAGAAGCCCTGCGCATCGTTTTTCAAGACTACGCGACCTCGCTGACGGTCGTCCGGACTCACCTTGCCAAGGAAAAACTCGCCATCGAGCCGCAGATGAAACGCTGGCAGGACTTGTTTCTGACGCTCAAGGCGATCGAGCAGGATCTGTGATCTCCACGTTCTGTTCAGATCCATAAAAAAAACCGCAGGCCGGAAACCCAGCCTGCGGTGATGAATGATCTCAGTCGGAAATCGATCGGAGGATTTTCACTCTCCGGCAGGAGGCGCTGGCGGCTCACCTTCATGGCGCTTGCCTTCAGGTCCTTTGCCTTTACCACCTGGACCACGGCGCCCACCTGAACCGCCGAATCCACGGCCACCTTCTGGCATTTCCTCACCGGCGTCGCGGGCGGTCTTGGCTTCCTCAGCACTGAGCTTACCGTCCTTGTCAGCATCATACTTTTCGAGCAGCACCTTGCGCTTGGCGTCTTGCTCGTCGCGCATGGTCTTGCGCTCGTCGTCGGAGAGCTTGCCGTCGCCATCCTTGTCATACTTTTTGAGGATTTCAGCACGGCGCTTTTCTTCGATTGCCTTGCGGTCTTCTTGCACCGCCTTGCGCTCATCTTCGGAGAGTTTACCATCGCCGTCCTTGTCGTATTTCTTGAGAACTTCCGGCGGGATCTCGCGCTTCGGACGGGGCGGTGGAGTATCTTGGGCGGCGGCGAATCCACAGGTCCCGACGATGGCGGCGAGGACGATTAGTTTGTTTGATTTCATGGTTGGGTAGTTAGTAGAGGTTCCGAGGCCATTTTACGGTCTCGTCGGGGCATCCAACCGCAGTTTCAAAAAAAGGTTGCGCGGGTTCGGATGGAATGAGTTGCCACACCCACCGGACCCGTCTTGGATTCTGTCGAAAAATGGCCGTCACCCCGAAGCCTCCAGCGCAATCGAAAGCCCTCGTCTTCGTCCGGCGCAGCGCCAGCACCCTCGCACTTTGGGCGCTGGTCACCGCGATCTTTATCAGCGGGAAATCGTGGGCCGCACTCGGGCTGATCGGCTGCCTAACGATGGTCGCCTCAGTCGAATATTTCAAAATGATGCGTGCGGCCGGCGTGAAATGTTTCCCGCGTTTCGGCATCATTCTCGCAGCGATTTACAGCGGTGTCATCTACTGGCACTTGCAACAGGGCAGAACTCCGCCACCCGACGCCGACTCATTTTGCGTCTTCCTTGCCGCCGCAGTTCCCCTCGCCCTCCAGCTCCGCCGCCCGATCTGTGGGCTGGAGACGTTGCAGGCCGTAGCCGTCAATCTGCTGGGCTTCGTTTACATCGCACTTCTGTTTAATTTCACCGCGCGCCTGACCTTCCTAGCTCCGGGGGTAAATGCGGTGCCGGGAATGGTGGGGACTTCCGGGGCATTCCTGCTGCTATGGCTGCTAGCAGTAACGAAATTCACCGACATGGGCGCCTACATCGTCGGCTCGATGATCGGTCGCCATAAGATGATCCCGCATGTGAGTCCGGGAAAAACGTGGGAGGGATTCGGCGGTGCGCTGCTGTTCTCACAGCTCGCGGCGTGCGGGCTTTTCGCACTATTTCCACAGCATCTCGGGTTTTTCCAACACTGGGGCCACGTCATTTTCCTCGGCTTCCTGCTGTCGATCCTCGCCGTCATCGGCGATCTCGCAGAAAGCGTGCTCAAGCGCGCCGTCCAAGCCAAGGACTCCGGCAGTATGCTGCCAGGCATCGGCGGCTCGCTGGATCTGATCGATAGCATTTGTTTCACCGCACCCGCGCTGTATTTCTATCTGAAATGGGTGCTCCTCCCCGCCGCATGAGTGCCACCCCACGCAAACGCCGTGTGGTCCTGCTAGGCTCCACCGGCTCTATCGGCTGCTCCACCCTCAAGGTCGCCCGCGAACTGCCGGAGGAAATCGAAATCATCGCCCTCGCCGCCTACGGAAATGTCGCGAAGCTCGCCGAGCAGGCCCGCGAGACCGGCGTCCGCCACGTCGCGATTTATGATGCTTCGAAGGAAGCAGAACTCCGCGCCCTGCTGCCGCGAAATGTCACCATCTACACCGGCGCAGACGGCTTGCTAGAGCTCGCCACGCTCAGCGGTGCAGACATCGTCCTCATCGCCATCGTCGGCACCGCCGGCCTCTATCCGGCACTAGCAGCCATCGAGGCGGGCAAGGATCTCGCCATCGCCTCCAAGGAAATCCTCGTGATGGCCGGTGAAATCATCACCACCGCCGCCGCCCAACGCGGGGTGAAACTTCTGCCCGTGGACAGCGAGCACAACGCGATTTTCCAATGCCTCGACGGTCACCGCGGCGGCGAAAAGGAAATTTCCCGACTCATCCTCACCGCATCCGGCGGACCGTTCCGCACACTGCCGTCCGACCAGATCGCCCAAGTCACGCTAGCCGCAGCACTCCGGCACCCGACGTGGGAAATGGGGCCGAAGATCACCATCGACTCCGCCACGCTCTTCAACAAAGGGCTCGAAATGATCGAGGCGCAGTGGCTCTTCGGCATCGGCATGGATCGCATTGATGTCGTCGTCCACCCGCAAAGCATCGTGCACTCGATGGTTGAGTTCACCGACGGCTCCATCCTCGCCCAACTCAGCCGGACGGACATGTGTTTCCCCATTCAGTATGCGCTGACATGGCCGCGCCGCGTCAAAGGCGGACTGAGGCCACTGGATTTCCCCGCCTTGGCGAAATTGGAATTCGAAGCCCCACGCACCGCTGATTTCCCGGCGATCGATCTCGCCCGCCGCGCCGGACGCCAAGGCGGCACCTTGCCCGCCGTGCTCAATGCCGCGAACGAAGTCGCCGTGGCAGCCTTCCGCACCGGGAAAATCCCCTTCCCCGGCATCTGGAAATGCGTCGCCGCCGTCATGGACGCGCACCTCGTCCAGCCATCCACCACCCTCGACTCTGTCGTTGCGGCGGACCAGTGGGCACGCGAAACTGCGGCTACGTGGATCGCCACTTCCGTTTGATTTCCTGGATCTCCACCTCTCGCCACCATGTCCCGCTCCGTGAATTGTCTGAAACTTGCGACCGTTTTCTTGCTGCTAGCATTCCCGACGGCAGGCGCGACCCCCGCAGATGCCCAGCGGATTCAGAAGACCTACCAACTCCAGATGGACAATTGGACTCTGGAAATGCGTATCGCCACCACCCCAGCAGAACGCACCAAGGCATGGAGCAGCCGCCCCGACCCCACACCGGCTGCTAGGGAAATGTGGACTGCCATCGGCACCTCACTCGACCAAGACTGGACACTCGAGCCCGCCGCATGGTTTTTCCAAAACACCCCCGGCCTCCTCGCCAAGGACACCGCTGGCCTGCCCAGGCCGATCTTCGCCAAGGAAAATGAAGCCCTCCGCAAGGCCATCGAGAAATTCCACCTCAGCAGCCCCAAGCTCAGCCCCGTCTGCTCCGCCCTGGCCTTCAGCCAAGACCCGCGCTCGCTCGCTATTTTAGAAAAAATCCAAGCCACCCACCCCGACCCGAAAATCCAAGGCATCGCCGCACTCGGAGCCGCCATGCAGCTCAAGGCGCTCGGCGACGATGGCGAAATCATGCGCAAGCGCCTCACTTATCTCCGCAAAGCCATCATCCAGAGCTCCGCTGCCGAGGTCAATGGCACCGCCGTCGCCAAGCTCGCCGAGGACGAACTCTACATCATCCGCTTCCTCACCAAGGGCCGCGTCGCCCCTGACCTCGTCGGCGTGGATTCCGGCGGAAAACCACTCTCGCTGGATGCCAGCAAAGGAAAAGTCATCGTCCTGCTATTCTGGAACAGCAACGTCCCGGACGCTCAAAGGGCCGTGGAAATCACCACCGCGATGGCCGCCAAGTTCAGGGATAAACCGTTCGCCGTCATCGGTGTGAACAACGACACCACCGAGAAACTCCGCGCCCTCCAAGCCGACGGCACCGTGCCATGGACCAACTTCTCAGATCCCGAGGACCACCTCGCCAGCACCTACCGCGTCGGCACCCGGCCCCTAGTCTATGTGCTCGATGGTGAGCGTAAAATCCACTACGCGGGTGCCCCCGGTTCCTTCGCCGAGCTCACCGCCGCCGCCCTCCTGGAAGCGCCGAGGAAAAAATAACAAAGGTGAATGCACGACACCCGCTCCGTGATTTTCTAACCACCCTTCACCCCAGCGAGTAAAAACGGCGCGAGTCGCCGAGTCCCGACCGCCCCATACTTGGCCACCCGCCAACCGTGAGCTGCCAGTCCGGTCATCCACATTTCCACCGCCTCTGCTTCCACCGCGCCCGCCTCATGCCCGGGATAGCAGACCACCGAGAGCATCCCGCCAGATTTCATCACCCGCGCCGCCACCTCCAGCGCCGCCAGCGTTTCACCCGCCACCGTGGTGACTTCATGATCCTCCCCCGGCAGATACCCGAGATTAAACATCACCGCCGCCACCGTCCCCTCCTCGGCATATTTTCCCAGCCCCCCATGCGACTCATGGTGGAACTCCACCCACCCATCACACCCCGCCGCCGCCACCCGCGTTCTCGCAGAAACCAGCGCCGCCTCCTGCACGTCGAACGCCAACACCCTCCCCCTCGCCCCCACACATTCCGCTAGAAAAAGCGTGTCATACCCGTTTCCTGCCGTCGCATCGACTACCACATCCCCTTCTCGGATCGACGGTCGCAGCATCGCCTGAGCAAGCACCGTCGGACGTGGTGGAAACGGTGGATCAGGAAATTTCATCGCCGCCAGAATGTTCCTGAAACACCCGGAAGTCCACCTCCGGCTCCGGCTCCACACCCTCCACCAGCCATTTTGCGAGCCTCGTCGCCATGCCCGGCGCATACAGCGCCCCCTTCGAACCCAGCGCATTCATCATCCAGCCACCGCCGACCATCGGCCCGATCAACGGCTCGCTCCGCCGTAAAATCGGTCGCACCCCCGCATCGTGGCCGATGACCTCATAGCCCTCCCCCCCCAGCCTCCCTACGATCTCCTCCACCCGCAGCCTGCCCTTCACCGTCGGCACCTCATCCAGCTCATTCCACTCATACGTCGATCCCACCCGGAAGACTCCCCCACCCTGCGGCACCAGCCACCCACCCGCGCCGATGCGGATCCGGGACTCATCCCACCCCACCGCGCGGACCGTCAGAATCTCGCCCTTCGCACACCGGTGCCGGCCATACCTCCCCGTCATCAACCCCATCGCCCCCTCACAACGGATCTCGTGCGGCTGGATATTCTCCCTGGAAATTTCCCCAAAGCGGAAACACCCCAGCGCCGCGAAAAACTCCCGCGACCCCTCTAAAAACGCCCGCGTATCCAGCCGCCCACCGCCCCGCACCTCCACCGCCCCCGTCCAGCCCTCCGGCGCAGCCACCTCGCCCTCGATCCATGGGGCGACCTCTTTTAGCTCTAATTTCGCAACAATTTTCCGCCACTCCTTCTCAGATCCAGCCAGACGCAGCACCGGAAAAGGATACCACAGCCTCCGCCCGATCCGCGCCTCCACCCGCCCATACAGCGCTAACGCCTCCGGCAAGAACTCCGCGATCCGCCAGCTTGGCTCGAAATTTTTCCCCGTGATCGGATTCACCATTCCCGCCGCCACCCGCGAACTCCCACCACCCCCGCCATCCACCAACGAAAAAGGAACCCCACGTTCCCACAACGCCCACGCCAGACACGTCCCCGCAAGCCCTTGGCCCACGATCGTCCAACTAGAACTGAGGTCAGTCATCGAAAGACTCGTGCGAGAGTGATCCACCATTTTCAACCCCCAAGAACTCCTCATTTCCACCCAAGTGCTCCATCACAAAATTTCCTGATTCATTGCCGCATCACCACAGATCGATGTTTCAGAGAAAATCCGCCTCAACGGAGCCTTAATTTTCTTCAACAGACCCCCGATTTTCTTCAACGGTACCCCAATTTCTTCGACGAGACCCCCTCAATCCACAACTTCCCCCTCGTTTTCTTCAACGGACTCATCGATTTCATGGTCGAAGCGACATTTTTCCACTACGAGCCCATCAAATTCTTCAACATTCCCCGCAAATCGATTGTTTTCCATCCGTTTTTCTTCCGCGGAGCCTTAACTTTCTTCAACAATGCCAATTTTAGGTCAAAAGTGAGGTAACCCTGCCCCAGCCCTCCAAGGCGTCCTCTTGTGGCTCGCCAAAGAAATGGGAAGGATGAGAAGAATGGGAATCATGGGAGGTCGGTGGAATCTCATCACTCCCATCCCTCCTTCTGGTCTTCCCATGGAGAGGTGATCTCCGAATCGCCTGCCCATGAGAGGCCAATGAAAAGCGATTCTCTCCACTCATTGACTTCCCATGGGCATGGCGGATCGGAGTCCACCACTCCTTGAAACACCGAATGGAAGAGAACTGAAGAGTTGTGGAGCGGAGCCTCACCTCACTCGCCAAAGAAATGGGAATCATGGAAGGTCGGTGGAATCTCATCATTCTCATGATTCCCATCTCTCCCATCCCTCCTTCCGGTCTTGCCATGGGCCTGTAACGGAGTCATCTAAATTGCCCCACCAAAGATCAATCAAATGCGTATCTCTAAATGGATCTCTTTCATTCTCTATGCGGTGCTTATCGTTACTTTATCTTTTCCAAGCTGGAGCGGGATCTGGCTTTACATCCCACTCGGATCGATCTTCGCCATCCTGCCCTTCTCGATTTGGCAGATGTTTAGTAAATCTCCGAGCGTTGAAATCACTAACGAAGTCATCACCATCAATGGACTCAAGATTGATCGGCAGGATGTTCTGGAGTGGCGGGTTTTCCGGACATCAAGCAACGGCCATCGGGGCAGATACATCGAGCTAAAGCTTGCAAGAGTTCCTAACGATACCTTGAGATGGAAGCTCGCAAAGATTTTCGAGCAAGTGGCTCCCTCTATGAGATTTGATCGAAAGGTGAGCCTAGCAAGAGAGCCAAGAATCATCGCGTCTTTGAAATCCTGGGACCTCCAAGAGTCCGAAATCGCCCACGCACTCCAGAACGGAAAAAACGAGGGTGCATCTGGCGGCGATCAGGCATGAATTTCAAAATTTCCAACCATGCACGGGGAAATAGCCCGGCGTGATTCTAGACGATGATGCGGCAGGAAATGTCGTGGGATTGGAAATACGCAATGCCGATCAGCGCCGTTTCACCCACTTGCCACCCAAAGTCTTAAACGACGATTCGGCTCAGATATCAATGTGCCCCCCGATTCATTCCAGTCATGCCTGATCTAGAACAGGACGCGTGCGATTCATTTCATTTCCCCCACCCCCCTCGCCCGTTGGTACGCGATCCGCTCTACTGAGTGACATGAACCAAACTGGATTTCTACTCGACATGGACGGCGTCATTTACCGGGGATCTCGGCTGATCCCCGGTGCCAGCGACTTCATCAGCCGCTTGAGGAGCCACAGCATCCCCTTCCGCTTCCTCACCAACAACTCGCAACGGGCTCGCCGCGACGTGGCGCTGAAACTTCACCGGCTCGGCATCAAGGCGACCGAGGAAGAAATTTTCACCTGCGCCATGGCCACCGCGCGCTTCCTCGCCTCCCAGAAACCCGGCGGCACTGCTTATGTCATCGGCGAACACGGCCTCGCCGCAGCACTCCACCGCAATGGCTACACGGTGGTCGATGACGATGCCGACTTCGTGGTCGTCGGCGAGGGCCGCACCCTGACCTTCGAAATGATCGAACGCGGCGTGCGCTTGGTCTCGAAGGGTGCCCGATTGATCGCCACGAATCTCGACCCCAATTGCCCCACCGACCAAGGAATCCGTCCCGGCTGCGGGGCCATCGTCGCGATGATCGAGCGCGCTACCGGAGTCCAAGCATTTTCCGTGGGGAAACCCAGCCCCATCATGATGCGAGCCGCCCGCAAGGAAATGGGCCTACGCACGGATGGCACCATCATGGTGGGCGACACCATGGAGACCGACATCCTCGGCGCCGTGCAAATGGGCTACCGCAGCGTCTTGGTGCTCAGCGGCGGCACGCGGAAACAAGATTTACGGAACTTCGCTTACCAGCCAGATCTCGTGGTCGATCACATCGGCCTGATTCCTGACGAGTTTATCTTTCAGCAACTCCCCGCCCTGAGCCACTGATCGCCACGTCGCGATGCATCCCGCGGGCGGCCACTCCCGGGCAGACTGATCAATCGTCATTTTCATTCCATAGGAGACATCGATTTCTAAGGCGTGCACCCAGACTAAATGTGTAACCGCTGTCCTCGGCTCATCCCGCGAAAAGACCACGTTTGGGATGCTACCGAGCTGGCGCAGAGGATCCAAGCGGCGCTGGCAAATGCTAAGCCAGCCGCAGCGATGACGCCGGTAAAACCAGCGGCGACTAGCACCAGTCAACCTGTCGCGTTTTCTCAATACTGCTTCTGGCAACGGGAAGCCGCGCTGGGGGCGATGGATGGCGTACTGCGGAGGGGTCGCAGCATTCGGGGGGGCTTTTGTTATTCTTCCAGAACGAGCTGCTTGGCGACGTAGGGGATGGGGTAGGTGGTGATCCAGACTTCGGATTTAAACTCTCCCAGCGGGATTTTCGTGTTTCCTTGGGAGTCGAACTGCATGACCACGGCGTCGAGGGTCTTGCCGATCATGTCGGGGGTCACGGGGAAAAAATAGCTGAAGTTCTGGTCCGGGCGGCCGTTTCCAGTTTCCCATGGGTTCGCGGGATAGCCTTTTGCCCGCTGCGGCGCGCCGATCCAGCGTCCGTTCATGCGCAAGGCGGCGTAGGCTCCGTCTTGCCCGTGTTTACCGATGCACGGCACGACGAGGTAGGAGCCCTTGGCGGCTTCGGTAAGCTTGAATGATGCACTCCAAGCGAGCTTGGCGGGAGCTTTGGCGTAGTCAGCAAAAACGTTCGATGCACGCCAGCCGCCGCGTTCCACGGCTTTTCCCATGAGGCTTGCGGTGACTTCGCCGACATTCTTGGCGGTGCCAGGGATTTTCAGGTAGCGCACGGTCTGGGCGCTGGCGGGCAGGTCGAGGGTGAGGCGATTCACTTGGATGGTCTGAAATTCCTTGGTGCCGGAAAAAGCATCCTTCAACACGCTCGCTTCACCCGGGGTTTCGGCCTCGATCTTGATTGGCACTTCCGTCCAGGTTTTTAAATCTGCGGAAACGTAGGCTTTTTCAGGTTTGAAGGTGGCATCCACGTTGCGAAGCACCCATTGGTCGATCTTGGTGGGCTTGCCGGTATCGATTCGGAGCGCACCGTCCCAGATCGGGTTTTGCGAGAGCCGGAAGAAGGTGTTGGGGTCGTTGTCGAACAGGAAATGGTCCCAGACGCCGCGCTCGGTGAGGAGCTTCTGGCCGAGGAAGGCGGCGCGAGAGGCTTGGACTTGGGGAATCGCCGTGGGTCCGGAGCGGGCGAGGGAGCGAATTTCCATCGCATTATTATCGGCAGCGAAACAGGTCGCTTCGTAGAGCGCCGCGGCATCCTGCGGCACGGCTACCGTGGCGAGGTCTGCTAATTTCCGGTGGAACGCCTGCTTGAGCGGAGTGCCGGGAAATTTCACCTCTACCGTTTTCCCAGCGATGAGGTCAGGCGCAGATTGGCCGCCGAGGGCGGCTTTGGAAAATTTCCGGGGTTGCTTGGGTAGGCTGACCTTGGCGGTGGTGCCGGGCATTCCTAATAATTGCAGCGTGGCGGGCTTGCCCGCCACGTCGCGGACGACTTCGTAAGCGCAACCATCCACCCCGAGCTCGGCGGATGGCTCGCTGGAGATGATCATCGCATGACTGCGGAATGGCAGCACGGTGACGTTGAGGGTTTCGCCTTTTTTGAATGTCCCGAGGATCGACTCCGCCGGGTGAAGGCGCCGGACTTCGTAGGGTCCACTGCCGCCGATGCCGATGCTGCCGTCCAGCGTGACCTTGTAGGTGACTGGATTCCAAGTGGTGTTTTGCAGCGTGACGATGCGGGTCTTTTCATTTCCCCGGGAGACTGACTTGGGGCCGTAGGTTTTCTCGTCCAGCATCATCCCGTTCGTGAGGATGTCGCGATAACGGCGGGTGAGATTGTAGATCCGGGCGAGTTTCGGAAACTCGTCGTCGCGCAGTAACCATGGGCTGCCATAGAGTTCGGGGGCCAGAATGAGATTACGCGACAGTGCTTGGAGGACGAGATCGTCCTCCCAGAAGTCGAGGCAAGAGGAGAGGCAGACGCCGTGATCTTCGACGAGCCGTTTGGGCTTACCACTGCCATCCACCGGCACGCCGAGCTCGATGGCTCCGACCCGGTTGTGAGTTCCGGTACCTTCATTTCCACGCCAGACGTCGATGTAGGCCTCGCCGGCCCAGAGGTGAGTGGTGGTGTGGGCCTCACCTTCGCCAAGGTCGAGCCGGTGGTTTAGCACGATCAAATCCGGACAATATTTCCGGCATTCCTTGAGCATTTTAACGAAGGCTTGCTGTTTCTCTGGGCGCAACTGGCCGCAGACGGCGTCCACCTTGAAGAGGTGGAAATTGAAATCCCGGCAGAGTTTCACGAGCATGTCGGTGCGGGCCTTTTCCTGCTCTGGGGTATCTCCGAAGCCGTCCGGCCCGAGCCAGACACCGAGGCGACAGTCGAAGGATTTCGCTTTGGCGGCGAGTGGACCGAAGCCGTTGGGGAACTGATTTTTGAAACGCTCCGAGTCCATGCTGCCGTAGCCGCCCGGGGTATCGATGGCTCCTGCGTCCAGCGCGTAAATGTCGAGCGCCATGCCGTAGTCGTCATGGAGCCATTTGAAAAAATCCAGATTCGTGAGGGTTTGCTTCTCGGTGGAGCCCTCGTTGGTGTTATCGACCCAAGAAAAATAATGACTGCGCGAGGGTGTCGCTTCATCCGCCCCAGCCAACGGATACTCACCTGCCGCTTCGGCATGGAGAACGGACGAACTCGTGATCGCGACGGCCCCGAGTCGCAACCACTGGCGGAAACGGGTGGTAGAAGGAAATTTGAGCCGAGACGAATGGATATCTTTCATGAAAAACTTGTTGCGGGGAACTTGGCCGATGTCCAGCCGGTTAAATTCCCGCACTACTGCATCGCTTGGACAGGCCGGGAACGGTGGTAGTGACGACTTCTTGTGGCTGAGTGCTCCGGGCGAGGGCAAGGCGCTGTGCTCCTGAAAATCGGCCACTTCCTCCAAAGATTCCTCCGGCAAAACCAGCGGCAAAGGCGGCAACACCATCAGCACCACACCCACCTCCCACCCCGGCATGGCCCAGATCGTAAAACCAAAAGAAGAAGGAAGTGTAGGCGTCTCGCGTGCATCTAACTCCAAAGCCATCCTCGCCTTCAAATCCTTCGCCGACGAACTCCGCGACGACCTCAACGACTCCATCACCGATACCGAAGTCAACGAGATGCTCTCCCAGCACCTCATCACCAAGCCCGTCTTCGATGCCCTATTCGAGGACTACAGCTTCGCCATCAACATTGAGGCCGTCTATCACTCCATCATGAAAGGATATGATGCCGCACCGACCGGATAAGGTCGCCCCGTTGGGGCTCATGATCCTTGTGGGGCTAGCACCGGGGCGTTGCCCCGGGCTGGTATGAATCAGGCCGTTGGCCTTGAAGATTCTCCCGCCCCACCGACGCCAACCTCTGGGCCACCGAAACCATGGGCAACTCCAAGTATCCGCTGGAACTGTTCCTGCGGATGGTCACAGTGGGGTTGAAGACGATGAAAGTTGTGAATGGGTTGCCGAAGCTAAGTATTAAATAGTAAATTCAAATATGATCACCCGACTCAAAATCAATGGTTTCAAAAATCTCCGGAATGTAGATCTTCATTTCAGTGAGTTCACCTGTATTGCAGGGCCGAATGGAAGTGGTAAATCAAACCTCTTTGATGCAATCCAGTTTCTAAGTCTGACGGGATCGAAGACTATCCTTGAGGCTGCCTTGGCCATCCGAGGTGACGGGGGCATGTCTTCGGACCCCGCACATATTTTCTGCTCTAATGATGAATCGCAGCCCCGCCGGATCGATTTTCAAGTTGAAATGATTGTTCCCCATACCGCTTTAGATGACTTGAATCAGCCAGCTCAAGCCACATTTACATTTTTGGTTTACGAGCTTTCGATCATGGAGCGGAACTCAAAAGGTGCGAATCAGCCACTTGAAATCGTTAAGGAGCAACTAACTTATCATCCATGGACTGAATCTACTAAGTTATTAAACTTCAAAAATTCACCTGCTTGGCGCGCAAGTTTGAAGCAATTGAAATCGGGTGGAGTTAGAGAATTCTTTATTTCAACTCTGGAGAACGAAAACGGCACGGTGATTCAACGTCACCAAGATGGTGGAAGTCGCGGCAAGCCATTTCCCGCGCTGGCAAAGAACCTGCCACGGACCGTGCTTTCAACCGCGAACGCTTCCGAGTCGCCTACTGCGCTGTGTGCAAAGCGGGAGATGGAAGCATGGCGTTTTCTGGCACTAGAATCATCGAGTTTGCGAGCGCCGGACAACTTTAACGACCTCAGTAGGATCGATGTTCATGGACGCCACATGCCAGCAACCCTCAATCGACTAATCGAGGCCGATGGGAGCGATTCGAGAGTAGCTGCCAGAATTGCTGGCCGTCTCACAGAATTGGTTGAAAATGTAAAAGGAATCCGAGTAGATCGAGATAGCGTGAGGCAGGCCTACTCGCTTTATGTAAACGATCATTCTGGAAATGATATTCCTGCTCGGGGACTTTCAGATGGGACTTTGCGCTTTCTCGCTCTTGCTATACTTGAGGAGGACCCTCTCGTCACGGGGGTGATTTGCTTGGAAGAACCCGAGAACGGTATCCATCCCAAACGACTTCCCGCCATGATCGCATTGCTCCGAGACATCGCAGTGGATCCTACAGAGCCGAGTGGCGAGGATAACCCACTCAGGCAAATCATCATTAACACCCATTCACCGTCGGTAGTAGCGGAAGTGCCCGATGACAGCCTTATTGTCGTGGTGGACCGGACTATCAAATTCGAGGATCGCCTAATTCAATGGCCAACATTCTTAGGCTTGCCCGAAACATGGCGTCACAAAGCTACTGGCGAGGCGATTTCCAGAGGACTACTGTTACCCTATCTGAATCCCATTCAGGTAAGACCTCAAAATCAAAGAAATACCAGACGTGTGGTGGACCGTGAGGATATGCAGATGCTCCTGCCCAATTTTATCTCCTCAGAAAAATGAAAACCTTCCGCTTTACTCTTTTGGCTGAAGGTTCTTCTGATCGAGTCTTAATTCCAATTCTACGCTGGATGCTGTTACACCATCATGGATCGTTTGACTGGATCGGACAATTTGCCGAACTTCATGAGTTACCACGGCCTCCTAAGGGGTTATCGGAACGTATTTCGGTAACGAACGAGTATTTCCCATCGGACATTTTGTTCATCCATCGCGATGCAGACAGGGAGTCGGTGGAGAAACGGCGCGAAGAAATTAGTTCCGCCTTTGCTGAAACCGATGGTTTGGAAGATCTTGTTTGGACTCCAGTCATTCCGGTGAGGATGACAGAAGCATGGTTGTTGATCTCGGAGACGGCCTTGAGATCGGCGGTTGGAAATCTGCACGGAAAGGTGTCGTTAAGTATCCCACCTATTGGGAAGCTTGAGGGGGTTCCTAATCCCAAGGCGGTTCTGGAACAACAGCTAATCATAGCCAGCGAACTCACTGCCAGGAGACGAAAAAAATTCCATTTCCCCGAACATAGAGCACGCATTCCTGATTTTATCGATGATTGGAAACAACTCCTTGACGTTCCATCGGCACGAAGGCTTTTCGAAGAAATCGGCACTCTAACTTTCCAGTCACACCATGAATCCTTTTGAAGTAAGCGCTTTTCTAACACATTTTGTCGGCTTGATCTGTAATTGGAGTTAGGAGCGGTCGGGACAGGCGGAGGATCATTTCCACGATTTCATGGTATGGCTGTCTCATCATCATTTCGAGGGCCTTCGCGAACGGATCTTCGACTCCGATGAATTGCAACGCGAGCTGACTGCGCTTATCCAACAAGATCTTTCCGTGCTCGGTTTCAGGCTCGACACTATTGCCGGAGTGAACTGTCCAGCTTGGCGTTTTCCCAGTGAAAAAGTCATTCGTCCCGGATCTTGCTTTGAACTTTCCCTAGTGGTGTCACGCCGGTGAGCGACTCCATCCTTGTCAGTTGAAAACCAAAGTGTTAAGGGCTCTTGTAGATTGACCTACGTGGGATGAAATTTCGTCCGCTCATCGGTCAAACTGCACCGTTATGAAAACTCACGAATTGCTCAAATGGTCTGTTGTGCTCGGAATCTTCATCATCGGCGGCGGATACGTTCAGCAGCGGATCTCCCGATTTTCTGAAAAAACAACCGTCGTGGTCCAGCCAAAGTCGTCCAGTGGTGGCCGAGTGGCCGTAGAGAAATCCCAAGCTTTCACGAACTTTTCCCAATGGCTGAAGACCTTTTCAAAGGCACCTGCGAACCAACGCATCGCCCTTACGACCGACGGCCTGAAACTCGCGCGCGCACGCCGGACCGCCATGGTAATGCTGATCCAGAGCGATCCGCAGCAGGCCTTGAAGCAGGCCGTCACGCTCGATGTTTGGAAACGTTTGCCGCAAGAAATCCAAGTAGAAGTGGAGGAGCCGTTTAGCGCCCGTGCCAATTTCCGAGTTCTGCCGATCTGCCACCACGGTTCACCTGGTAGGGAAATCGGGAATCCTCCGGAGCCGGTGCGCTGGACTGAAATCGAGGGACAGCCGGTCCTAGAAAGCTCAGTATTTGGCCGCCGCTTGGGACTGACTACCAAGGAAAAATCACCGATCCAAGGCATCCGTCTTGGGAGTCTAGCAGTACTCCGCGATGAGATTTTCCACGAACTCACTCGGGAAGAAGTCGCCGTGGCGCAGTCGCTCTATCCACTAGCAGCTACGGCGGACAAAGACTTCGCCACGGGTGAACCACTCGGCCCGGAGTCGGTGACTGCGCTGTCTGGTGGACGAATTTTCAAGTTCACCGATCGCGCGAGTTTGCAGCAATTTAACAAATCCATCGCCACGCTAGACGACAAGCCCGGACCGCATTCTGGAGCTGCGGTGTTATTTCTCCCCAAGGCTGCGAACGGCGGTGCGGGCTTCGACCTAGCAGCCGCCGTCATGTTGAACAACTCGCTGGCGAGTGCGTGGACGGAAACGAAGAAGAAAGCCTTCATGATCCGCTGTGATTTCTCTGACAAGCCAGACTCTTCTGATCCAGTGGTCAACGCGGGGAGTTACGGCACGATGCTCAATACCACGGTGTCGAACAACATCCGGGATTTTTCCTACGGCAAGACTTGGATCGAGGCCACCGTCTCCTCAGACATCATCCGCCTGCCGCAACCTGCCACTTATTACGACGACGACCTCGGCAGCGGTAATACGCGGAACTCGGAAATACTCAGCGCCGCCAAGTCTGCCTATCAGACGGCGCATCCCACTTTTATACCATCCAGCTATGACATCATCGGGATCTGGTTTGTAAATATCGGCATGAAGGGTAGTGGAGTGAGTTACGGCGGTCTCGCCGGTGGCTCAGACTTGTGGATCCAAGGAAATTCGGATGCCTCGCTCCACATCCATGAATTCGGTCACAACTATGGGCTCGGTCACTCGAGCTACTGGACTCCGTCTAGCAGTAGCACCAATCCAGTCGATCCTGCCGGAGCCAGCGAGGAATACGGGGATATCTTCGACGTGATGGGCGATGGTGAAGCGCCAGAAGGTGCCTTCCACTCCGAGGCGAAACAACGGCTAAACTGGCTTGCGACAGGCACATGGACCGACGCCACCGCTGCGGTCAGCGCCACCCATCGGCTCTATCGGATCGACCATCCTAACACCACTGGAGTCCGTGGACTGCGCATCACCAAGGGCGGCGGTGACTACTACTGGCTCAGCTACCGACGGCAGTTTCCTAACGCATGGCTCAAGGCCGGGGCCAACATCGTCTGGCAGCGCAACGGGCAAAACCGCTCGTGGCTGATCGATACCACACCCGGCTCCATCCCCGGTTCTGCTGACCGCACAGACGGCTCCATCGCTATCGGTCGCACCTTTTCTGAAGGAAATAACCATATCACTCCCCTCGCCCGCGGCGGCGTTTCTCCAAATGAGTATCTCGACGTCCGGGTCAATACCGGGCCATTTCCCGGTAACGTCGCACCGATAGTCACACTCAATGGTCCGTCCGTTCTCGCTGCGAGACAGACCTGTATTTTCACGGCCAACGCCACGGATGGGAATGGTGATGCACTGGCTTACTCGTGGGACTTCGGCCAAGGATTTACTTTCGATAATAATTCCTCTGCTACCTTCGCTTGGAACAGCGGCGGCAGTTACACCGTAAAAGTAACCGTTTCCGACATGAAGGGAAACACCGTGCTAGCCACCAAGATGGTTACCGTTAGTGATCCGATCACCACTTGGACGGCGCGGACGAATACTGCGGTGGGAGATTTTAATGCCCTAGTGGCCAGCCCCACCAAGGTAATCGCGGTTGGCGAAGACTATACAAACTCTAAAGGCCCGGTCGCGACTTCCAGCGATGGGATCACGTGGACGGCAAGTCAGTTAGGGCTTAACCAGCAAGTCTTCGCCGGGATCTGGGACGGAAATCAGTTTCTACTCGCTGGCACGGAATATTCGTTTGGGGTGGAAGCAGGTTGGTTAGGCTGTGTGTTTACTTCCCCGACAGCCAACGCGGGAACTTGGACGCGGCGTATTTTCAGCGGCCCGCAGCTCAATGGCATCGCCTTCGGAAACGGGATCTATGTCGCAGTCGGTAACATCGGCACCATCCGCCGCTCCACCGATGGAGTCACCTGGACCTCAGTCAGCTCTGGGACTACCAATCCACTTTCGAGCGTTTCCTATGGTGGCGGGAAATTTGTCGCGGTTGGCTATTCCCCATTAGGCAGCGGTGATCCCACCGTCCTAACATCCGCTGACGGCGTCACTTGGAGCAACACCAGCGCCGGGTCCGGACTGGCATCATGGCAGGACCTCCGCTACATCCAGTGGGCGGGAAATCGCTTCCTCGCCAGCGGCTGGTATGCGAAACTGCGCTACTCGACGGACTACGGCGGCACTTTCACCACCAGCCGCACCACCACCGAAAAAATGCCGGGTGTAGCGTATGGAAACGGCGTGTGGTTCGCCGCCGGTGCGACCCAAGGAAACTCACCTGCCGATACCGATCTCGATCTCCTCTCCACCGACGGCGTCAACTGGACCGCCCTCAGCACCCCTGCGCTCGACGACCGAAACGCCGCCACATTTTTTAAAAACACCTTCATCACCGCCGGAGATAATCACAGCATCCGCCAAAGCGCCGTCATCCCAGCCAGTGCTAACGGCTACTTTATTTGGCGCGAACTCAATTTCCCCGACCACGGCGCGCTTTCATCACTGCTGGGCGACGGTGACGGTGATAGCCTCTCTAACTTGCTCGAATATTCACTCGCACGCTCGCCGCTCACGGGTTCTGGCAGCGATGGCTCAGCCGCACTTCCTCAGGCAGTCATCGTCGCCAGTGAGCCACTGCTCAGTGACCGTATCGCGTTACAAATCAGCATGCCGGATCCCGCTGCGGCCGATCTTACCTACATCGTCGAGGCGTCCTCCACGCTCGTTGGAAGCTGGGTTCCGCTCGCGACCAAGATCGGCGGCGGAAACTGGACTTGGAATCCCGGCGGCACTTCACGTATCGTCCAAGCGAGCGCGGTCGGTGGCCGGATCCTAGTGAAAATCGGCGACTCCGTCCCACGCACCAGCCAGCCCACCCGCTTCCTCCGCCTCCGGACCCAGTTGAATCCATAAATCGGTAGCCATGCCCATCGTCAAACACACATCACTTCTATTTTTGCTAACCTCTTCACTGCACGCCGAGCTACTAGTCACCTTCCAGACCAGCCTCGGCAACGTCACTGCCTCGCTCCAATTTCAAAAAGCGCCACAGGCAGTCGCCAATTTTATCACCCTCGCCCAAGGCACTCGCGACCGGGTCCATGCCTCTACCGGCGCACTCACCCGCGCCCCCTACTACACCGGCGAAAAATTCTTCCGCGTCCTCAACGATCCGACTTTCAAAATCGCCCAGACCGGCTCCGGCACCGGCACGAACAGCGGCGGCCCCGGCTATGCATTTAAAGATGAGTTCGATCCGACGCTCACTCATGTCCCCTATGTCCTCTCGATGGCGAACAGCGGGCCAAACAGCAACGGTAGCCAAATTTTCCTGACTGGAAACACCAGCATCCCGAGCCTCAACAACGTCCACACCGTCTTCGGTCTCATCACCGATTCCACGAGCCGCACGGTGATCGATGCCATCCTCACCGCCGGAAATAACGGCTCCACCATCACTGAGGTCACCTTTTCCCGCACCGATGCAGCGGCTGTCGCCTTCGATGAACAGGCACAAAGGTTACCAGTCGTCAGTAATCCGGCTGGGTTTCTCACAGTAAATAGCGGAGTGTCCGCAACGTGGAATCTCAGCCCAGCGATGACCACCGGCGCGATTTTCCGAGCCTTCCGTTCGACGACGCTGGCAACCGACTCTTGGTCTGAACTCGCTTCCGCAAGACTGCATGTGGGACTGCCCGCCACTTTGATTGCCCCCGCCGTAAATTCCGCATTCCTCGATAATGCCATTGCCCCGAAGGCCTTCTACAACCTCTGCGTGGTCCAACACCCAGGCTCGGTCGCTCCTTCAACTTTAGCGAATCGAACAGTCACCATCGCCTTGGGAAATAACAGCTTGGCATTTGCCTTCGACACTTCGGGTGTTGCGGGAACCGTGACTTACACTCCGCAGAGCGGCTCGACGATAGGGGGGGCTTTTACCACCATCAGCCCCAATACAGGCTTGGCGTCGCCCCCAACATCCGATGCACATAGCATCATGTTTAGCGCCGATTGCCTAGGATTTCCCATCCGCTACTTCTGGGTGAAGACTGGCTGTGACACCGCCACGAGCACGACTATTTCCTGCCGACATTCGACTCAGAGCTACAGTTCTAGTTGGCAGCCGTTTGCCTCTGGCTCAGCCACGATCACCCGCTGAAATCGCACTCGTTCCTTCCCACCCGCTCAATTTCCCACTACATCTGCGCCGTGCTTCGCTCCTTGCGGTTGATGGATTTCCGATGTTTTGGCTCGCTGGATCTTGAGGTTCCGGCAGGCGGCGCGATCCTAACCGGCGACAACGCCCAAGGAAAAACCTCAGTCCTCGAGGCACTCTGCGTCCTCATCCGGCTCCATTCCCCACGCACCCACCGCATGGCCACCATGGCGCGGCTCGGTGGCAAGGGATTCGGCATCGCCGGTGACCCATGGGGTAGCGACCGCCAAGTCCGCTACTCACGCGCTGGTTTGATTTTAAAAGTAGATGAGGAGACGCGCCTCAGTCAGACCCGCTACCTCGCCGACGGTGGCCTCGTCGTCTGGATGGGAAACGAAGACCTCGAACTCATCCGTGGCCCAGGCGAAGGACGCCGCCGCTACTTGGATTTCCTCGGTGCCCAGATCGATCCCGACTACCGCCGCTCGTGGTCCCGATACCGCCGCGCCTTGCGGGCGAAAAACCTCTTACTCAAGGAAGGCCGTCCCCGTGATGCGGAAATTTCCTCCTACGAGGAAATCCTCGTCGAGCACGGCACCGTCCTGATGCAAGCCCGCGCCCGCCTCATTTCAGAACTCAGCCCACTCGCCGCCGCAGCCCAGCGCTCCGTCAGTGGCGAGGACGAGCCGCTCACCCTGACCTATCTCCCCGCCAGTGGCACCGATCTCCGCGAATCCATGCTCCAAGCCCGCGAACGCGAAACCCGCCTCCGCCAAGCCGTCGTCGGCCCCCACCGCGACGAACTCGACCTCCGGCTCCACGGCATGCCTGCCGCCGACTTCGCCAGCGAGGGCCAACAACGCACCCTCGCCCTCGCCCTCAAACTCGCCCAAGGAAAACTCCTCGAACAGCGTGGCGGAAAACCACCAATCTATCTGATGGATGACATCTTTGGCGAGCTAGACCCCGGTCGGCGCAACGCGCTCATGGAAAACCTCCCGCCCCTCGCCCAGAAATGGATCACCACCACCCACTTGGACTGGCTCAAGGAAACACCCGACATCGGGCAAATCACCCAGTTCAAAGTGTCCCAAAACAAGGTGCTCCCCGTTTCCATCTAAACTTCGTCCACCCTACGGGAAATCCCACGCGGCCCCTTCCGCCGCTGATTCTTCTGGCTTCGCTACCCCTCGCCCGCTTCCTTGAGGCGCTCCCGGAAAAACCTTACCGCAGCTATGCGCTCCTCCCATGCTAGACCGCCTTCCACTTACCGATGCCCCTTCGCTGATCCTTGTCGTCGATGACGAGCTGCAGAACATCCAAGTCGTCAACGCACTTCTAATCAAGCACGGCCACGAAGTCATCGCCGCCAGCAGTGGCCCAGAAGCATTGGTCAAACTCGAATCCATCCGCCCAGATCTCATCCTGCTCGATGTCATGATGCCCGGCATGACCGGCTTCGAACTCTGCCGCATCCTCCAGGCAAATCCTGACACCCGCGCTACCCCGATCATTTTCCTCTCCGCCGCTGCCGATAAGGACTTCGTCATTGAGGCACTCCAGCACGGTGGCGTGGACTATGTCACCAAGCCCTTTCACGCCTCAGAACTCCTCACCCGCGTCGATCTCCATTCAAACCTCCAGCGCACCCGTCGCCGCCTCACCAGCCTGATCGCAGAAAAAAACCGGCTATTAGAAATCGTCGCCCATGATTTAAAAAACCCTCTCAATGGCATCCAGTTCGCAGCCCTCATGCTCTCCGAGCGATCAGACAGGACGAATCCCCACCAAGATATCCTTTTTGAAAGCATTCGCGACTCCGCCAGCCGTGCGTTCGAAATCATCGCTAACCTGCTAGCGACTCCCGGACTCGATGAAGTGAAATCCAAGATCCGTAATGCCCCCATTTGCCTAAATGAAAATGCGACCAAGGCGGTGCGAGGCTTCGAGCAGCACGTCCGCAGCAAAGATATCCAGTTGGATTTCAGGAGCCCGGACGAACAAATCATCGTCCTCGGCGAGGATCGCACACTACTCTGCTGTTTAGAAAATCTCATTTCTAACGCGATTAAATTTTCCCCGAAAGGGGCCAAGGTCGTCATCCACGTTCAGCCCGACGGCCGCAGTGGCGAGTTCCGGATCGAAGACCAAGGCCCCGGAATTCAGGAGGAAGAAATCGACCATCTCTTCCAGAAATTCACCCGCCTCAGTGCCCGTCCCACCGCCGGTGAAGCATCTACTGGCCTCGGGCTCCACATCGTCCACGAACTCATCAGCGCCATGCAAGGCACGGTATTCTACGAGAAAAGTCGCCTCGGCGGAGCCTGCTTCACGGTCAAACTGCCGCTCGCCCAAGTGGATTGAGAATTTCCCCTCTCACGGCGAATCGGTGGCAGCTAGGAACCTGTCGGATTTTGGTTTTTCCATGCTGTTATCTACTGGTAGATGCTGGGGTGATTGCGACTAGTCCTCGTGATGGGTCTCTTGGTTCGGTTCTGCTTGGGTTGTGTGGGTAGTTTTTGGAGGGTTGGCGCTCGGACGGTTGTTGCTCAGGCTTTTGTAGCTTCATGCCGAGGTTCAAGAGCCGCTTGAGGTCTATTTTTTTTGGTCGCGCAGCAGGAAGCGACGGAAGTGGAGGGCTTGTTTACTAATGCCGAAGACGGGCTCGACGGTTTGCTTGAGCTGGCCGTAGAATTGTTTGCTGGTAGTGGCATCTAATCGGTTGGCCATTTGCTCTGGGAAGGGGGAGCCTAGCCGCGAGTTCGAGGATTTGGTGGAAGGAGGAGAGGCGCTGGTGATTCGATTGATCGTGCGATGATGCTGCCTCGCGAGTGAGGCCGAGTTATTCGCGCAGGTCAGTGAGGTAGAGGTGGGCGGGCTTTGGGCTGGGCTTCATTTCGGAGACGGGATGGATTCTTTCTCGCTCACGCTGGGCAATCGGTTCATGCTGCGGCCATGGACGCGTTGATTCACCACCTTGAGGAGAAGCAGGACCTCTCGCCGCGCGAAGTGCAGGTCGCTGTATCCGTGCTATTAGATCCCGCCGTGCCGGATGAAAAAAAGGCGCGGTTGCTAGAAGCACTGGCTCTCAAAGGGGAGACGCCAGATGAAATCGCCGGATTCGTAGAGGCATTCTTGGAGCAGGCGGTGAACCCTCATCTCGGGCTGCTCGATCTGGACGGGCCTACGCTCGACGTCTGTGGCACCGGCGGCGATCAGCTCGATCTTTTTAATATCTCTACCACCGCCATGTTCATTTCCGCTGCAGCAGGAGCGGTGGTGGTGAAGCATGGGAACCGTGGAATCACCTCGAAAAGCGGCGGAGCGGACGTCCTGGAAGCCCTCGGCATCCGGATTGATTTACCGGCAGATGGGTTCCGCAATTGCGTCGAAAAGGCAGGGATGGGATTTATGTTTGCACCGCTCTATCATCCGGCATTCAAGGCAGTCATCGGCGTTCGAAAAACGCTCGCCGCGAAAGGGGTGAAGACGCTCTTCAATCTCATCGGTCCATTGCTCAATCCAGCACGGCCGCAGTGCCAGTTGATCGGAGTGCTCTCACGTGAGCTGTGCCCGGCATTCGCAGAGATACTCCAACGCCTCGGTCGTGAAAGCGCGTGGGCGGTGCACGGAACGACCGGCGATGGACGGTCTGTGGATGAAGTTAGCCTAATGGGATCGACTCGGATTTGTAAATCAGGTTTGTTTCAAGACATTGAGGATGAGGAAGTTCGCCCGCGCGATTTTGGCCTCAAGCATGCCGAGATCGAGGACCTCCAAGGCGGTGATGCGAAAGTGAACGCTGGGATTCTCGAAGCGATTCTCTCAGGCAGTGAGACCGGACCGAAGCGTGACATGGTGCTGATGAATGCAGGTGCAGCACTTGCTTGTGCTGGCCTAGCAGATAACATGGGCGATGGCATCGAGATCTCCCGTGAAATGATTTCCAGCGGTGCGGCTCTCGAAAAACTGCGGCGACTGCGCAAGGCGTCACAAAATTAAACTCCGGGCCGCCTATTTTATTTTTGCTAACATAGTCATGCTATCGATGAAGATCGTTTTCCGCCTTAATTACCACACAGTTCCCGGACAGTCGCTATGGTTGAAATACTCGACTGTGCTCGATGAAAAAGGCGTTCGTTTCGATCAGATCGTTCCACTAAATTGGCTCAATGACCGCCAGTGGCAAACTTGCGTGGCCATTCGCGGGGCGGGGCAGTTCCGGATCGAATACAACTATCAACTGCGGCAGTTGAGTAACGGTGTAGAGCTAGACGAGTGGGGATCGGCACGGGTGGTAGCGATCAACCTTGATGTGCATGAAGCCGTCATCCTACTGGACTCTTGGTGCTCTGCGGGGACCCCGGATTATGCCTACGATACGAAAGCACTTTTGACTGCGCGGAGTGCTGAACAGGAATTTTCAACCCTATCGTCTCACGTCGATGCGAACCATTCATTCCAGTTGCGGATGGCCGCAGTGCCCCTAGGAAAAGTGCCGTGCCTGATCGGAAATGTCCGCGAGATCGGGAACTGGGGCTGGCATTCGGCGGTTCCATTAGAGGAAGTCGCGCCAGATCTCTGGCAGAAAAATCTTTATCTACCAGTTGATTGGGACATCGAGTATAAATACGGATTATTTGACCCCAAGCTGAACTGCGTGGTCAGCATCGAGCTCGGAGAAAATCGCCAGATTTCCTCGCGGTCCTACTCTGCCAGACAGTGGGTCCATGTGCGTGATGAGTGTTTTCACCGGGACACCTCGGGACTCTATCGGGCAACGGGTGTGTCGATTCCAGTGTTCTCGCTGCGCAGTGACAAGAGCCTTGGCATTGGCGAGTTCGCGGACCTGAAGCCACTAGCAGATTGGGCAAAAAATGTCGGCCTCAAGCTGATCCAAATTTTACCGATTAATGACACGACTTCCTCGCACGACTGGACGGATTCCTATCCTTATTCGGCGGTCAGTGTCTTCGCGCTGCACCCAATTTATTTGCGGATTTCGGAGATCGATTATGCGATGCCATCGGCATTCGCTGAGGAACTGAAAACGGCCCGCGACTTGCTCAATCCCCTCGAGCAGGTCGAGCAGGTCGAGCACGAGGCAGTGATGAAGGTGAAAACCACGCTCACTCGCAAGATATTTGAAATCCATCAGCAAGCGATTCTCGCCAGTGCCGCGTTCAGCGAATTTTTCGCCTTGAATCAGAAATGGGTGGTTCCTTACGCGGTCTTTTGCGTGAAGCGTGACCACTTCGGGACAGCAGATTTCTCGCGTTGGCAAGATTGGGCAAGCTTCGACCACAAGCGGGTGAACGAGCTGGTCCATCCATCTCATCCCGAGTGGCCTGAAGTCGCCTATCATATTTGGCTCCAGTGCGAACTCGACAGGCAGCTCACCGAAGCGATCGACCATCTACATCAAAAAGGGCTTTCGCTGAAAGGCGACCTACCGATCGGCATCGACCGCCAGTCGGTGGATGCATGGTCTGCGCCGCATTTGTTTAAGATGGATTCGCAAGCCGGTGCGCCACCGGATGCATTCGCGGTGAAAGGCCAGAACTGGGGATTTCCGACTTATCACTGGGAGGCGATGCAACGGGATGGCTATGCTTGGTGGCGCTCGCGATTTGAGCAACTCAGCCGCTATTTCGATGCCTATCGGATCGACCACATCCTTGGTTTTTTCCGGATCTGGCAGGTACCGTATGATCAAATAGAAGGGATCATGGGTTACTTCGATCCTGCTTTGCCCATCCACATCGACGAGATCCGTGGTCGTGGGATCGGATTTGATTATAACCGCTACTGCCGCCCTTATCTCCGCTGGAACGCCCTACGCGAACGCTTCGGCGAGGCGGCGGATTATGTGAAGGATCATTTTCTTCACGATTGCCATGACGGCTACTTTCAACTTCGTGAGCAGGTTCTAACGCAGCGAAGGATCAATGATTATTTCCGTGATCATCCACATGATGACATCATCCGCGAAGGACTAATGGATTGTGTAAGCGAGGTGCTATTCTTCGAAGTGCCCGGCTCCCATGGCACGCAATTCCATCCCAGGATGTCGATGCAGACGACACATTCGTATCGTGATCTGGAACCCGAAATGCGGTGGCGGGTGGAAGAACTTTATAATGACTATTTCTACAGGCGTCAGGAAGATTTCTGGCAGGCTCAAGGATACGCCAAACTTCCCGCGATGCGGCGTGCCAGCACCATGCTACTGTGCGGAGAAGACCTCGGCATGGTGCCGGCGTGTGTTCTTGGGGTGTTAAAAGAGCTAGGAATTCTATCGTTAGAAATCCAACGAATGCCGAAGACCCACGAGATCGAGTTTTACCATCCACAGAATGCGCCATACATGAGCGTTGTCAGTCCATCCACCCATGACATGTCAACTCTGCGAGCATGGTGGAAAGAAGATCCGCAGGCGACGGCGCGATTTGCATGGCAGATGTTTGGCATTGAGGAGGTGAGTCCCGAGCTTTCAGGTGAAATGGCGTCAAAAATCATTTGGCAACATCTACAATCGCCAGCGATGTGGGCGATTTTCCCACTCCAAGATCTTCTTGCGATGGACGAGACACTTCGCCACCCGAATCCAGAAGCCGAGCGGATCAACATTCCCGCAGTTATCCCCTTCTACTGGCGCTACCGGATGCACCTTAGCCTCGATCAACTCACGACAGCAGAAGCACTTAATGCCAAGCTTGCGAGATTGATAAGCTCATCAAATCGCTGAGTGGCAGGTGAAGCAGCTCCTCTAACTACCCATTAATCGCTGTCGCGTCGCCTCGTCCACCGGTTCGCATAAACGATAGCCGTCGCCGTGTTTCGGAATCGTCATCAGTAACGCGTCCCGTTCATAAGGCGATGGGAAATCAAGGCCGATCAGTGCTCGGCCGATCCGTTCGCCAGATTGGCGATAGTTAAAGTAGCACAGGCTCGCGTTGCCACGAATCCGCTGGTTCAAGAAGTCATGCAATGCGCCGGAACGTTCGTAAAAATCGAGGCGCAGAAATGCCGCGTTTTTTAACAAGTCGCCACGGAGGGGGATCGCCCGGAAACCGATGTCAACCGCACCTGTGAGATCTTGCCATGCGAAGCCGTGAGCTTCTAGTTTTTGTGGTAAATCGTTTAGTATTGCAGCGTCCTCTGCATGGATAGTGAAGGCTGGCCATGCCTCACCTTCACTGGTTTTCCCGTATTGAAAATCTACGATGTCCAGTCCCTGAAAACAGGTGTCGAGCAATGCTAACATGGTTCCGGCGCGTTCGGGGATGCGGATGCGCAAGGTGCGACTGGTCTTGCTGCCAGCTCCCACCGATTGCGCGATGAGTCCGAGCTGGAGAAAATCGATGTTAGCACCGCAAAGTACGACAAGCACGCGCTTGCCGATTAGTGCTCCGCTGTTATTTAGCACCGCCGCCAGTCCCATCGCTCCCGACGGTTCGGAAATGCAGCGCAGTCCCTCCCAGAGGGTGCGGATCGCATGGCTGACCTCTGCGTTGGTCACGGTTTCCACCCGGTCGAGTGTGTTTTGGCAAATTTGAAATGGTAGCTCACCGGCCTTACGGACCGCCGTACCATCACAAAATAAATCCACGCTTTCCAGTGACACGGGTTTTCCTGCTGCTAGAGCAGCCTTCATGGATGCTTGGCCGGCCCCCTCCACCCCGACGATCTCGATCTCCGGCCAATACGTTTTCAACCAAGAAGAAACTCCCGCCGCCATCCCGCCGCCACCGATTTGGAGATAGGCAGCATCGAACGGACCATGGCCTGATAGGACCACCTCATCTGCTAGAGTGCCTTGGCCGGCCATCACTTTTAAATCGTCGTAGGCGTGTACATAAACAGCGCCACTTTCTGCTTCATCCGCCCGCGCGGCGGAAACTGCTTCGTCGTAGCTGTCGCCCGAAAGGTGGATTTCCACTTGGCCGCCGCCGTGATGCAGCACCGCGTTCTGCTTCACCTTCGGCGTCGAGCGTGGCATGTAAATTCGCGCGGTGATGCCGAGTGTCCGCGCAGCGAGGGCGACCCCTTGAGCATGATTTCCAGCGGATGCCGTCACCACTCCGCGGACCGCTTCCGCAGGGGTAAGAAGTGCCATCCGGTTACAAGCACCACGCCATTTGTAGGCCTTAATCGGAGAAAGATCCTCACGCTTGATCCAGATTTCCGGTCCCGGCCCTGGCAAATCCAGCCGCTCGAGCGGTGTGGCCTGCCCGAAGCGATAAACCCGCTCACGGGCAAACAAGATTTCTTGGCGTAATTGCCGATCCAGCGGCAGATCCTCACGATTCATGTGCGGAGCTTTTACCCAAAGCCGAGCCGCTGCAAGCCATCGGTGAAACGTCACAGGGCAACCTCACTTTGGTACCACTTCGCACTTGTACCCAACGACCGTTTGAATTAAACGGGCCGAATGGCTCGCAAACAGACCCGCTGTGACAAGTATGCCGGAGGATTTCCGCCCGGCATGGAAGCATTTCAAAACCTATCCGATCCTCGCACCGGCAAGGCCAAACGCCACTACTTCGGCGAGG
>JAYUHS010000207.1:0-3160 GCA_043766715.1 Luteolibacter sp. | reverse complement strand
CATCAGGGCGATGGAGCCGATTTCCATGACCTCGCCGGGTGGCAGGGGGATTTCCTCGCGGAGGTAGAAATCGGATTGCTGGGCGGCTTGGGTGAGGGAGGCGGCGAGAAGTGAGAGGATGAGAATGCGCATTTTCAGGAAATGTGAGAGTGGGACGACGGGTGCCAAGTGGCTTATTTCCAACGATAGGTGATGGTAGCGGGCTTGCCGGGATCGAGTTGAAGAGGCGTGGCGCTGCCGGATGAGCGGGTGACTTGTAACTTCGAGCCGACAGGGATTTCTGGAAGGGGAAATGCGAGGGGTGTTTTGCCACCGGTGAGGGTCAGGACTCGGACGAGGCTGTCTTTTTCGGCGTGCCATGAATCGAGGAGGAATTGCTCGCCGACTTGGACGCTGAAGGTGGGATTCCCGGCGGGATCGAGTTTATAGCCGCGGAAACGGGCTTCCTTCGGCAGCAGGCGGGCGGTGCCGAGGGTGACGAGATTCTCGCCAGCGGGTGGATTATTCTCGGTGCCGCGGTCCAGCCATTTGTGGGAGCCGTTGATGAAATCTCCGGTCCAGAGGAGTTCGGGAGCGAGGTCGTCCGCTGAGTAGGCGAGATTGAAACCACCAGGGAAGCCGACGCCGATGGCCCTCGGCGAGGTGCCGGTGATGAAGTTCCGGTAAATGACGGGGCGGTCAGTGGTGGGGGCGATGCTGATGATTTCGCGGGGTGTTGACGGTTTTGGAAATTGTTCCGACAGCCAGTTCCAGTTTTTGCTGCTTTTCGGCCGCCAGCCGACGGTGATGCCCTTTTCGCCCTGATTCTGGATATATTCCACCCGCAAGCGGTGGGAACCTTGGGTCAGGGTCGTGATGCATTTCTGGCAGCGAGAACCATCCATCGGGCCGATGCCTTGCAAATCCATCATCAGTTCGTCATCGATGGTGATTTTCGCGCCGTCGTCCGCATCGAGATAAAACAAGTATTCACCGGCAGCGGGGACTTCTAGCTTACCCTCCCAGACCATGCCGAAGTCGCTGCTGAGGGTGGAATCCGCGAGCGAAATGATGCCGTCGTGCTCTTCCTCGACGTTTTCAGCCGTGAGGGTTTTGAAATCCGGCATGAACTTCCAATTTCCCTTATAAACTTGCGAGGTCAGCCCGGAGAGCGCTGTTTTTTCGAGCGGCAGCGGGTGGAGCTTGAGAATTTCCTCGGAGGTCCAGGCAATTTTCTGGCCCTCGACGGATGCGCGGATGGTCTTCACTTGGTCAGCGGAGACGGCGCTTCCGGCATTTCCCCATGCCGAACGGACGTAAGTGAGGACTGCGGCGAGCTGATCGTCAGGGAGGACGGCACCTTGGGCGGGCATCGCCAGATTGTAGGTTTTTCCTAAAACATCGATGGGGCCTTCCATGCCCTTGAGCATGATTTTGACCGCTCGGTCGGGATCTCCGGCCACCCATGGGCTCTCGGCGAGGGGTGGAAATGCGCCGCCGGTGGCTCCCTTTCCATCGGCACCGTGGCAGGCAGAGCAATAGAGGGTGAAAAGCTGCTGGCCATCCTGGGCGAGGACTGGGCTGGCGAGGGCGAGGAAGAAAAGGAGCCTAGAAGTCATGGCGGGTGGTGAGTGTCGGGACCCGGCGTGGCGGGCTGCCGTGATATAATCCGAATACCTAAATTTACCGCAAGTTATTCCGAGCAATTGCGGCGACGTCTTGATGAAATACGACGATCAGCGCCCCACGGCCGATTTTGGGGAAATTCTGGCTAGCGAGTAATGTTTCGCAAGGCCTGTGGTGACGGCATCTGCGTATTCACGGAAGATGGACGGCTGCATTTTCCCAGCAATTTCGCGGAGTCCAGCGTAGTCGCCGGCTTGGATCCGGGTGTAGTCGGTGGTGGAGTTCATGACGTAGGGTTCCATGAAAATGACGGGACAATCGTAGAGCCGATTGGCGAGAAGATTGCGAATCCAGAGGTAAGGCTGGCCGGGGACTGGCCGGACGTTACTGGACTCGGGCGGGTAAATGTAGGGTGGCAGCTGGCTGATTTCTGCGAAAGCAGCGGCGATGGTGGAGCCGACAAGCGTCTCCTCGCGGTGGGTCTGCTGGAGGAGTTTCTGGAGCAGAGCGAAGCGTTGATCGGCGAGGACGACCTCCTCGTCGGTGTAAGCGCCGTTGAGCAGCAGATGAAGGTGGGAGCGGTCGATGAGGGTGGGTTGGTTCGGGTCGCCCCATGCCTCGGCGTTGAAATGGAGGCAGAGGACGAGGTCGGGCTTGAGGGTGTAGTTGACGAGGTCGGCGCGGGCACGGATCTCGGCGGTGCGGTAAAAAAGCCGCTCGGCGAGTCGTTGGCGGGCGGCGGGCGAGTCGCTCGGAGTGCTGGAATCAAGCGCCAGAGTTTGTAAATCCGCAGGCCGGACCTTCGTGACGGGTTCCGAATTTTTACGAACGAGGGAAACGACCGCGCCGAGGGCTTCGAGGCGAGGCTTGAGGAGATTTGCGACGAGCAGGGTCATGTCGCCCTCGCAGACTGGGGTGCCGCCGCCGACGACGAACCAGCGTTCCTCCATTTTCGCCCATTCGCCGCCGATGTGGCCGGGATCGAGGGCGATTTTGAGGCCTTCAAGCGGCCTTTCAGCAGTCGCTTGGGGAAGCTCGGCAGCGGTGCGCCAGTGGCGGGGAGCGCGGGTTTCGGCCTCGGCGAAATGGAGGCGGAAGCTAGGATCGGTGGGCTTGGGACCGGTCTGGAAGCGGGCCTCGGTGTCGGTGATTTCGATGGTGGCTTGCCATGCATTTCCCGTAGTGAAGATGGTGGTGAGCAGCGCCTCGAATTCCCCGCGAGTGATGGTGTTTTGGTAAATTTCTAGCAATTTCCAGTCCGGCGGGGCGGCGAGCGCGGAAAGGCCGGGCGACACGGGTTCCTCGCAGGAGTGGGCCGCCGGAGCGGATTTCAAAGGAACACCCGGCCGCAAGAACACGGCCAAGTAAATGCCCCCTGCCAAACCGAGCAAAATGAGCAGGGCGAACAAGCGCTTAAAGGGAGGAGACATGGCGGAAATAGGATTGTCGGCGAGCAGACGAAGATGAAGTCTGCGTGGAGAACGAAGTTTAATAGCCCACTCATCCATTTTTATGCCAACGATTCGTATTTTATTCCTCGGTGACGTCGTCGGTG
>JAYUHS010000206.1:0-1082 GCA_043766715.1 Luteolibacter sp. | reverse complement strand
TAATGGCGCGCGAGAAAAAGTGTCCGCAATGTGCAGAAATGGTCAAGGCGGATGCGAAAATATGCCGCTTCTGTGGGCACCAGTTTCCTCAAGTCACTACTCCGGCAAGGATGGGGCTCGGCAAAAAGCTGCTGATAGGATTTGGTGGGCTGTTTGGCTTGAGCGTCCTTTTTCAAATTGGTCAGCCTCGCCAAAGTGGCATCGGTAACGGGCAATCCGAATCCGCCTCAAAGATCGACGTCGATCCCGGCCGGAAAGACAAGGACGTGGCAGCCTACCTTGCGAAACAGGCAGTCCCAACTGCGCTTAAAGACCCCTCTTCCGCTGATTTCGGCGACGTCTGGGGAATGTCTGCCAACCTCGCCTGCGGATTTGTAAATGCGAAAAACAGCTTTGGCGCCATGACAGGACAATCACGCTTTATCTTCGACTCGGGACGAGTCGAGTTTGAAAAAATGGATGGCAGTTTAGCAAGGCGTTGGAACGCAGTCTGCGTCGATAAGCCTCATACGCCGGCGCCAACCGGAGTAGGGAACCTGCGGTGGGGAGCTAGACCAACGGATAATTTGAAGCAGTACGCACCGACTACGGACGAGGGCTTAGCGCTCTACGTACCCAAGGCACCCCCGGGCTCGTTTGAAGGAGTTCCGGTTGCGGAATCTGATTATAGCTTTGATCATAAAAAACTTTGGTCCGCCGATTACTATATCGATGGGGAAAGCAATCGAGACGCAATCTTATCGGCGCTCGTAAAAAAGTTCGGCACCCCACAGACTTATGACGAATCAGCCGGATCTTATGCGTGGAAATGGCCGTCTGCCAAAGTGTCCGTACATCTAAACTATGAGGCCAATCATGGGCGAACAACGGTGACCTATTCGCACGATGACAAATAGCGTGACCCCAGCTCACTCATTTTGGCTTGGATTACAGTGATAGATAAGTCAGCGGCGACAGTGCACTAAATCCGAGGGAAAATCTGTGCGAAGCTCCGCTTCGTAACCCCTCACCCCGCTCAGCCGTTGGCTGAGTCGCCCTCTCCCGCGAGGGGAGAGGGGCTCACGCCGCTACCGATCGACCTA
>JAYUHS010000205.1:0-21924 GCA_043766715.1 Luteolibacter sp. | reverse complement strand
TAGGCGAAGAGCGCGTGGTTTGGCGAGATGCCATTCGCGAGCTTGTCCTTGTAGGAGTGGCATTTTTCCAACAGCCCCATCGGGCAGACCGTGGAGAGTATCCATGCCAGCTCGTTGACCTCTGGCACCGCACTTTGCCGGAAGAAAACCGCCCGCGACGGATCGAGACCACAAGCGAGGAAATCAACTGCCAGCTCACGGACGTTTTCGCGCAGCGCAGCGGCATCTCGCGATGAGGTCATGGCATGATAGTCTGCGATGAAATAAAATGCCTCACCCTCTTCTTGGAGACGGACCGCTGGCTCCATCGCGCCGAAATAATTTCCGACGTGGAGTTTTCCGCTGGGCTGAAGACCGGTGAGGATGCGCATGACGACGAGCATGGATTCCACGCGGCGAATCGGTCAAGCGGCTGGACGGGTGAAATCCCATACTTGAATAGTCACTCCAAGCAGAGTCCTAGGGCGATCCGCAGGGAACAATCACACCTTGACCCGCACCGCCCGGCCCCGTAACTAGTCCGCCGTATGGGATTTGACACACTTGGGCTCTCCGCAGCCGTTCTGGAAGCCATAGAGGAGTCCGGTTATACCACGCCTACACCCATTCAGGCGCAGGCGATTCCGATCATTCTCGAAGGAAAGGACGTCATCGGCGCATCCCAGACGGGCACCGGCAAGACCGCCGCCTTCGCCCTGCCATCACTCTCGAAGGTCACGAAAATGGGCAAGCCGCAAATCCTTGTCCTCGAGCCGACCCGCGAACTCGCCCACCAAGTCGCCGAGCAATTTGAAAAATACGGCAAGCACACCGGCATGAAGGTGGCGCTGCTCTATGGCGGGGTCGGGGCCGGCACTCAGACCGAGCAGCTCGCCGCCGGGGCCGACATCGTCGTCGCCACGCCCGGCCGCCTCGTGGACCATTTCTACCGCACCACCATGCGTTTTGGGGAAATCAAGGTGCTGATCCTCGACGAAGTGGACCGCATGCTCGACATGGGTTTCCTCCCGCAGGTCCGGAAAATCGTCAATCTTTGCCCGTGGGAAGGCCGCCAGACCTTGTTTTTCTCGGCCACCATGCCGCCCGCGATCCAGACCTTCGCCCAATGGTGCCTCACCGACCCGACGAGCATCGAGATCGCCCGGACTTCCATCCCCACCAGCGTCACCCACGCTTTTTACCCCGTCGCCATGGACCAGCGCGACGAGCTGCTGCTAGAACTGCTGAAACAGACCGAATACCACTCGGTCATGATTTTCACCCGGACTCGCAAGGAAGCAGACCAGCTCACCTCACTCATCAAGACCACTGGCCAGCCGAAAGTGGCGGCCATGCACTCGGACATCAACCAAGTGGACCGCATGAAGGCCCTCGCCGGATTCAAGGCCGGTGACTACGAAATCCTTGTAGCCACCGACGTCGCCGCTCGCGGGATCGACATCTCCGGCGTTTCCCACGTCATTAACTACCGCGTCCCAGAAAACGCCGAAGACTACGTCCACCGCATCGGCCGCACCGGCCGCGCCGAGGCCGAGGGCGATGCCTTCACCATCCTCACTGCCGACGAACTCGACTACGCAAAATCCGTGGAAATCTTCATCGATCAAGTGATCCCGCGCCGCAAACTCGAAGATTTCGACTACATCTACACTGCCCTGCTAGACGACTCCCCGATCAAGTCCGTGCGCCGCAAGAAAACGGGCGGCGGCGGGAAAAAGCGGCGTTGACCCATGCCTTGTGATATTTCATCGTAAGGGATGATTACGGCAACCGCTCACGAGCTGCAAAGTCAATGCGCCAGCCTGCTGACCCGCGTCCGGGCCGGTGAGGAAATCCTCATTACCGAGAGCGGCCAGCCCATCGCCCGGCTAGTTCCTGAAAAAGCCGCAGAGCCGAAGCTGGTCAATTGGGCGGAAGCACCTGAAATAACCAGGGATCGCAGCAAAGAACGGATGCTCACAGCCCAAGAGTCACTCGACATCGTCCACGAAGCCTCCGGCAAATGGTAATAAGCAGCGACACTAGTTTTCTGTTTTCACTCTATGGGAATGACAGCCACACCCTTACCGCCACGGCGTGGTTAAAAACCATCACCGCGCCTATCTATCTATCCACTTTCAACGACTTCGAGTTACGAAACGCGCTGCGCTTCGCAGAGTTCTCTCGCCGCCTTGAACCCGGTGCGGCCTCAGATCACTTGGTCCTTTTTGAAAAAGCGATCACACTCGGCAGAGTCATTCTCAGTCCTCTCCGTCCGACAGAAATCCTCGCAGAAGCCAGCCGCCTTTCCGCTGCTCACACCCTCACCGGCGGTCATCGCGGGTTCGACATCCTGCACGTCGCCGCCGCGAAACTCATCGGTGCCAGCCATTTCCTCACCTTTGATGCGAACCAGAAGAAACTCGCCGTTAAGGAAGGCCTCATCGTCCCGCTCTGACCGATGCGCGTCCTCTCCATCGATCCCGCCGTTAGAAACACCGGTTACGCCGTGCTCGAGGGTGATCCCCGCAAGCCCACGGTCCTCGCGTTTGACGTGATTTCGGTCCCGAAGAAGCTCGCCCAGTCCGCCGCGCTCTCCGCCATCCGCACGCATTTAGTCAACGTCATCCAGAAATTCCAACCCGACGAGGTTGCCGTCGAGGGCATCATCTACGTCCAGTCCCACCAGACCGCCATCTCGATGGGAGCCGCCCGCGCCGCAGCCCTCATCGCCGCAGCCGACCATGGACTACACGTTTTTGAATACTCCCCGAAGAAGGTAAAGATGGCCGTGGTCGGAAATGGCAATGCCGATAAAAACCAAGTTGCCTTCATGGTCCGCGCCATTCTCGGCCTCTCAGAAACTCCGCCCTCAGACGCCGCAGATGCCCTCGCCATCGGCATGGCCCACCTCCAAGCCTCCGATCCACTCAAGGCAAAACTCCTAGAGCGCCGTCTCGTCTGAGATTCTTAACCGCAGATGGACGCCGATGAACACAAATGGAAGAGGGGATGAAATGATGATTTCATCCTTCGAGTCCCGACCTAACCTCACTGCATTTCATCTTATCTGCGTCCATCTGTGTTCATCTGCGGTTCAATTTATCTTCATCTGAAAACCGCCCCATGCTCGAAACCCTCCATCTTCCCGGCCTTATCGACTACTCAGCCGGTCTTCTGCTTCAGGAAAACCAAATCGCCGCCATTCTCGATGGCAGCGGCCACGATACGATTTTCCTGCTAGAGCACCAGCCCGTTTACACCATCGGCCGCCTACGAGACCAGTCCTCACTCCGCGATCCCGCTGCTCTCCCCTACCCGCTTTACGAAACCAACCGCGGTGGCCAAGCCACCTACCACGGCCCCGGCCAACTCGTCGGCTATCCTATCCTCGACCTCACCCTACGCGGCAAAGACCTCCACGAACACCTGCGGAAACTCGAAGATGCCCTGATCCGCGCCTGCCACCATTTCGGCGTCCAAGCCAGCCACCGCGACGGCCTCACCGGCGTCTGGGTAGAAAATCGCAAACTCGCGTCCATCGGCGTCGGCGTCCGTAAATGGGTCTCCATGCACGGCTTCGCCATCAACATCACCGCACAGAGCCTACTACCGTTTTTCGCCATCACCCCCTGCGGCATCGACGGTGTTCGCATGAGCTGCCTCGCGGACGAAGCAGGCCGGGAAATCACCGTTTCCGAGGCTGCCCAAGTCATCGCGCAAGAACTTCACGAGCTATAGGGAAACCGATAGAGATGAAGAATTCTCAGGCGCTAGGGCAAGGCGTACGAGTGCCTCGACAGACCCTACCGAGAACTTGCTCATTTTCATTTTCAGGCTAACCTTCCGCCTATGAAACACACAGCAAACATCGCCGGCGGTCTGCTAGGCCTAGCCTTCATCGCATTTTCACTCATGTTTTTCTTCAAGATGATGCCGGAAATGCCTAAGCCGCCTGAAGGCTCACCACCCGCACATTTCATGGCCGCTTTCGGACCCACTGGCTACATGACCTTCGTGAAAGCCTGCGAATTAATCGGTGGAATTCTCTGCATGATTCCGCTCACTCGCAATTTCGGCTTACTCTTTCTTGGGCCCGTGATTCTCAACATCGTCGCGTTCCAAACGTTCATCGCAAAAGGCGCAGGCCTCACCGACCCAGTTTTGATCGTGATCTGCCTCCTCGCCTTATATCTGCTGTGGTCCGCACGCGCGAAGTTCACCGCGCTGCTAAATCGCTAACAAACTGATCAGTCCATGTTGCGTCGCATCGGGATCATGCTTGAGTGCTCGAAGCCGTTTTTCACAAAGAACGACTGAGCCTCCGCGCTGATCTTATCTGTTAGCAGCGTGACTCGCTTGAACTGCTTCTTCTTCGCGAAGTCCGCCACGTGGTTCAACAGCATCGTCCCGTAGCCTTGGCAACGATGATCTGGATGAATCACCACATCCTCCATCAGAATAACGAACCCGCCGCGTGCGGTAGAAATCGTGAACAACAAGTTCACCATCCCGAAAATCTGATTTTGATTCCGCACCACGAAGATCCGCCCACGATTCGGTTGTTCAAGGATGAGCTGCAGCCCACGCTCCTGCACGGCACGGTCCGGCGTGAAGTCTCCCGAAATGTGGAGTAGATCCATCACCAGCTCCGTTAGTGCTGGAAGATCCTCGATCGTCGCGGGTTCGACCCGGGGCCGATCATCCTCCAAAACCGTTGCTGCTGACTGCGGAAGTGATTTCACAGCGCGGACTCTGGCATGAAATTCACATCCTGAAACGAAATTTTCCCGGAGGTTTGAAATTCCCCATCGTTCCGAATCATTCGAGTAAATCCGGGCGGTTCGCCCTTGTCCGCGCCAACGCTTGCTCGGCTTTCCAAGCAGTAATTTTTCCGTGATTTCCAGAAACCAGCACCTCCGGCACCCTCATTCCGCGAAAGTCAATGGGTCGTGTGTAAGCCGGAGCCTCCAGTCGATGCGGGTCCGTGAACGACTCATCTACAGGCGAGCGTTCATCGCCAAGCGCACCTGGCAGGAGTCGGATCACCGCATCACAAACGACCGCCGCCGCCAATGCACCGTTGGTCAACACGTAGTCGCCGATGGAAATTTCCTCATCCACCAGCGCCGCGATGACTCGGTGATCCACTCCCTCATAATGCCCGCAAAGGATTAACAAGTGCTCCTCCCTCGCAAGTTCGTTCGCCACCGCCTGCTTGAATGGCCTACCCTGAGGAGTCATTAAAATCACCCGCGTGCTGGGCCGACGCAAGGCCTCCACTGCGGCGAATATCGGCTCCGGCTTGAGCAACATCCCCTGCCCACCGCCGCACGGAGAATCATCCACCCGCCGGTGCTTATCCTCTGACCAATCTCGCAACTGATGCCCCACCACCTCCACCACTCCCGCCGCCCGCGCGCGCTGGATGATCGAGTCACTCAAGGGTGCAAGCGCCACCTCGGGAAATAATGTCACAATATCAATCCGCATCAATCGGACCGTATGCCCTCCGGCTCACGACCTCAACCGCAAGAATTTACCCGCAGCGAGACTCGCGATTCAATACGCCACCCCGATGGCGAAATTCAACGTCCCCATCGGCTCACCCGGATCCCTCGTCAGGTTGTAACCATACTCTAGCCGGACCGGTCCAATAGGTAGATCCAGCCGGATGCCCAAGCCCGTAGCGAGTTCGATTTCACTGGTCCCGAGTTCCTTGAAATCACGAGACAGTGTGCCTGCATCGAAAAACGCCACTGCCTTGAGGCTACCCGTTAGCTTACGAATGAGTTCGACGTTGCTGTTCCACATGGCCTCGCCGCCGGTGGGAAAATCACCTAACGATGGCCCTAGATCCCGCTCCGGGAAACTGCGGACACTGCGCGCACCGCCATTGAAAAGCCGCAGGTCGATTGGGAGATCCGCATGATCTCCCGAAGGAACGACCAGCCCCACCTCACCGCCCACGCCGACATCGTATTGCTTGTCCAGCGCGTGATACCAACCTCCAGTCAGTCCAGATTTGAAATAGCCCGTGGAGACGTCGCCCACGGCCGCACCCAATTCCACCGGGTTTTCAAAATGCCAGCCGCTCTTGGGCAGGACCGCACTGTCCCGGAAATCCAGCGACTGAGTGACGCGGATTCGCGGGTTCGCATAGACCGTTTCTCCCAGCTCGGAGGATGGCAGCCCGTCCTCCGCCAGATTGACCACCGAGGTTCCTAGCAGAACTTCTAGCGAGTAGTGGTCGCCGGATTTCCAATTCAACTTTCCCTCCAAGCCCGCCTCCAGCGCGGTGTATCCCTCGCGGCCATAGAAAAGCGCATGAGCCCTCGCCGTGGCAGCCACGTCCGAGCCGAATAACCACGGATCCGTGAGCTTGGTTTCCCCTAACACGCCACGAGCACTGAACTCGAAGCCGGAGCTAAATCCGATCACCTTGCCGAAGAGATTCCGGTCCGCATACGTCAGCCGGAGAATCCCGCCCTGATAAGAATCCGCACCGATGGCAGCCGAAAACTCCCGCGCCTTTGCTTCTTGGAAATGCAACGTGGCATCCACGCTATCAGCCGAAACCGGAGTCTTCTCCACTCGTATCGAGGTAAATGCCCCTGTCGCCAAGAGGCCGCGGATCCGCTTATTCATCGCGGCCTCATCATACCAATCGCCTTCCAGCGGCTCCATCCGCCGCGCAATCCGCGCCGGATCGGTCCGTTGTAACCCATCAATGCGGATGTCGCGGAGTCGCACGCGTTTTCCAAGATCGATGGCAAATTCTGGGATAAACTTCGAGAATTCCAGCGTCCTGCCCATGGTGATCTTCGCATCAGGATAGCCGTTACTGATGAAATACTGCTCCACGGCCATGCGCATCGCGTTCAGATTTCCAGTGGTTGCTTTTTTCCCGACGAATGGCTCTACGATCGCTCGCGTGGAGCCAGCCGCACGGTCATCCGGGCTAGAAATCCTTGCCGTGGCGACGGTGTGGAGCGCACCCGGACGGACCTCGATGAACGGATTCATCTGGCCGGTGGTGGAATCTGGCTGGTATTTCGCCACCTTTGCCTCCGCATTCCAGTAGCCTTGGGCATTGAGTTCTTGGCGGATATAAGAAAGTCCCTTCGCCTCGTCTTCTTCACGGTAGGGCGCAGAATCCGTGCCCAGCGGATGGTCCTTCCTCGCCGGGCGGGCATACAGTTTCGCCAGCTTATCCGCCTCCTCGGGCGGCACACCGGTTAGGGTTATTTTCCCCACCTCGCGGCGGACATTTTCCACGACGGTTAGTTTGATTTCATTTCGGCTGATAATCTTCCAGTCCACTTTCACCGAGGCATAGCCATCTTTCTGCATCACTTGGCGGACGAGAAATGCCGCGTCGTCGGCGCGAGACGGCGAGGCCTCGTGAGTCTTCACATGTTCGAGCCGACCGGCCATCAGCTCAAGCACTTGACCCTCGCTCTTCCGCGTCGTGCCAGTGATGCGCACCGCAGTCTCCCCAGCAGAAAGGAGCGTCATAAGTAAAAAGACAAGAATGGCTTGTGAAAATAACATTAGCGGAAGCGAACGCGCCACACCAGCATCGTCCGAGAATCACCTTGAGCGCCGATGCCGGCAGAAATGAACCAGCGATCCGTGAGGGCGATGGTGGCAGTAGAGAAGGTGTCGTTTGTATAAGGGTCCGACTCGGCAAGGCTGAAGTCCACTTTATCCGCCAGCGCGAGCAATGGCCTGAGCTGCTTACCGAAGCGGAAACGCCCGCGCCGAAGCTCTTCAGCTAACAATTGCAGGGCCCGCGACGAGGCCGTTGCAGGATTTTCCAGCCCGCTGGTAGTCGTGCCAGTGGCGAGCAGGGTCATGATTTCATTTTCCGGCAGCGGTGGGTTCGACGTCAGCACGAGCTGTGGATTAGAAGCCGAGCCATAAGCGTAGATCGTCACCTGATAGGGCCTTGGCTCGGCGGTGCCACGGATTTCTAGAACCGGATCAAACCCCGAGGAAGGCGTAAACTTGAGCGTGCCGCGGCGGACGCTGAGGGTGCTAAATGGCAGTGATGCCGTCAGATCCTTAATCGTAAACGCACCGTCGGGGGCCGGAGATCCCAGCGTGCCACCCACCCGGACGCTGCCGGAAATTTCGCCTTTCGCCAAATTTCCACGGATGATCAGCGGATCCTCGGTGCGGACGGTGAGCGCCAGCCCCCAGTTCCGAAAGGGCTCGGGAATCGAGCTCGCAGCTGCCTTCGGTGGATCGATCTTCGGCAAGGCCGCCGCCGCAGGTCCGGTGAACGGCTGGCCAATCGGCAGGATTTCAATGTCGCGGAAAAAAATGCTGTCCACCGCACCGACGGTCCCGGAGAGCGTCGCTTTCTCAAACGTCCCTTGCAGGCTGAGATTGGCATTCGCCCGCAGGATCAGCGAGTCGTTGCGCACGATCGGCAGATGGTCGCCGCGCAATTGAAGTCGGATTTCCCCCAGCTTACCGGCCGTGATGGCGATCGATCCATCACCCTGCAACGTCCCACCAGCGACCGAGCTTTTTAATGACTTTAAAACCACTCGGTCCAGCCCCAACTCCACCGCAGCAGTCACGCCTTCGATTGGCGGAAATTTCCCGTTTTTCATCTGAATCCCGCCGTCTGCGAGATTGATCGCGCCCTTGATCTCTGGCTTGCCGAGCTTTCCCGCCACCACGATGTTCCCTGTCACCATCCCAGAAATCTGCTGGGCAGCGGGCACCAGCGAGCTGAAACGAGAGAGATCCAGCCGTGGCAAATCCACCCGCGCTTGGATGGTTTCCCCCTTCATGGCACCCGGCTCCCGCGCCCATTCCGCAGGACGAAATGGCATCTCCGCCTTCATCAACGCCGGGGGGAAATCCGGAGCCGTCGCCTCGCCAGTGACAGATAGAATCCCCCCGCGACCAGCGAGTTCGATCTTCAAATCAGCGGGCGGTAACTTCGGTTGCGAAGGCGAGCGCAGATCACGGGCTTCGAATTTCGCATCGAACACCGACTGGGAATACGTGCCCGTCACCTTGACTTGGAGCTGACCGGTGGAGCGTGGATCCAGCTTTTCTAACGAGGGGACCCAAGGTTTAAGGAGACCTAGCGCAAGTTGCCGTGAGTTCACCGAAATATCGACTGGCCGAGTATCGTTCGCGAGGGTCTCACGCCATTTTGAAAAATCGGCAGGCACCGGCAGGCTGGCGGTGCCTTGGGTGAGTTCATCCTTGCCATTGCTCCACACGAAATTTCGCACTTCGAGCACGCCGTTACCAAGACCGGCCTCAAGCGCCACGGTTTGGTCGTTCATCTGCACCCGCAGACCCTTGGTGTCGAAGCCAGCGGGCCAGTCGTAAGTCATCCCGCCGATGGCAGTGATGGCCGCCGCGTCCTCACGCGACCAAGTGGCTTGGGTGAGTGAAAATTCGCCGCGATGTTTGCGAGTTTTCACCTCACCACTGCCAGTCCAATTTCCTGTGACCTCCGCGATGCCCAGAGGGTTCACTCTGAAGATGGCCAACCAACGGTCAATGCGGCGGGTGGTGAAATCCTCAAGTGCTAGCGTGGCTTGATAGATTGCCGTTGGAATGTCGTAAGTCGCCGTGGATTTGAGTCCATCTAGCGAAACATCGGCAGAAATGGGTTGGTCCGGTGCCCAGCGGGCGCTGATGCCGATGGGGCTGGCGAGCTTTTCATCCGCCGGTTTCACTTGGAGCGCCGCTGCCGCAGCGGTGAGTTTTTTTCCGATGAGAGACAGCGTGAAATTCCCGTCCACTGTCGAAGGAGGCACGGCGGCTTCCGGGTCGATGGCGGGAATACGAGTGGAAAGTTCGCGGAGAACCGGCGGGAGATCCGCAATGTTGAATTTCCCTTCGACGTCGCTCACGGTGAAATTTTTGTCTCCACGAGCAATCGGAGCCTTGGCTTCGAGCGAAATCCTGCTGCCTAACATGACACTTTGTGCCGTTACCGTCGCGTCCACTGCCGCAAGGGTGGCATCCACGCTCAGTTCGCCCGCACGCCAATCCTTCCACCCGATGTCTTCAAGAAAAAGCCGGACCGTGCCAGTCGCTACCCGAGGATTAGGAAGAATTCCATCAAGCTCGATTGCTAACGAAGTGAGTACGCCCGTCGCGGGAATTTCCATGCCGAAGCGTTTCGCCGCCTGATCTACCAGAAGTTTGCCCTCGCGTAAATCGACCTTCGCCGACGCGAAACCGGGAGTGGTGCTGACCGTGAAAACCGCGTCATCGACATGTAGCAATGTTTCTAACGAAGGCTCACCACCGGCCGGAAGACGCAGCGCCAACTCGCGGATGCTCACGCCGGGAAACGGATCGATGCGTGGGATGGAAAGCTGATCAGGAGTCCAAGAAATCGTGGAAACTTGGGCTGGCCACTCGCGCTGCTCAGCATCGGTGATGGCGCCGAGCTCCACCGAAAAATCCGCGCTACCAGGTTGGTGGGAAAGGCTGCTAGGTGCGAGGCGGATGACCGGCTTGCCATCGCGAGTGGCATTGAGGCTGACATTTTTTAGTTCAATCGCTAACGGCACCAGTTGCCCACGTGCCGAACGGATCGTTTCCACCAGCTTTTTAAAATCGAGCGGTGGTTTTTCCGGTGCGACTGATTTCTTCAACCCGAGGCGCAAATCTACGTGGACGCCCACCACGGTCAGGGCCTCCAACTTGCCTTTAGTCAGTCGTTTCCATCGATAATTCGGGACAATTTGGTCAATCGTGAGGCTAGTAAGATCTTGATCACCCTCGAGTTTTAAATTGGAAATCGAAAGTCCGCCCAACAGATTTCCCTCCACCGTAAAATCCCCGCGCAGCCCGGATTTCGCCAAAAAATGCATCGCCACACGTGGGGCAAGCAGTCGCAGGCCGGGACCATTGAGCCAGACGAGACCTGCAAGCAAGACAGCAGCTAGAATCCAGCGCCAACGCTTCCGACGCCGCCTCGGACGGGGAGTGGGTAGGTCGGTTGGTTTTTCTAATTCTGCCAAAGCGCCGTGAACCTCGCCGGAACTTACCACCGGGTCAACCGCTCGATTTCTCGGGAATTGCCAAAAACTCCATCATGCTCTATCTCCTCTCCTCATGGAACCAATCACCTTTAGCCCACTTTACATGGAACGCGTCTGGGGCGGCCGCGAACTGGAACGCGTCTACGGCCGCACCCTGCCGGACACCACCGCACCCTACGGCGAATCATGGGAAATCGTGGACCGCGAAAATGAGCAATCCGTCGTGGATCAAGGACGCTATCAGGGCAGCACATTGCATGACTTATGGACGAATCACCGCTCGGAAATTTTCGGCGAGGGGTTCCATGACCACTCACGTTTCCCGATCCTGATCAAGGTGCTGGACGCCCGCGAAGACCTTTCCATCCAAGTCCACCCGCCAGCCCATCTCGCAGAATCCCTCGGTGGTGAGCCGAAGACCGAGATGTGGTATATCGCGGATTGCGATCCCGGAGCCAAACTCTACGTCGGCCTGAAAAATGGCGTCACGCGGGATCATTTCGAGAAATCGATCGCTAACGGGACGGTTGCCGACTGCGTGCATGACATCGCTCCACAAGTGGGAGATTCCATTTTCATCGCGTCCGGCAGACTGCACGCGATCGGCGCGGGATTTCTCATTCATGAAATCCAGCAAAACTCGGACACCACTTACCGTGTTTTCGACTGGAATCGACTAGGTCTGGATAGCCAGCCGCGCGAACTCCACGTCGGCAAGTCGTTGGCAAGCATCGACTTCCATGACTTCGAGCCGACCATGGATCCACCCATCGGTGAGAATCTCGCAAGTTGTGACTATTTTAGAACCGACAAGAAACTCCTGAAACTGGGAGAAACTCTGGGCAAACTAAACCAAGAGCGGTTTTCAATCCTCTCGGTGGTCGAAGGTCAGTTAGGATCGGAAAGTGGTCGGCAATTTAAAAAAGGAAGCTTCATCCTGCTGCCTCGGAATAGCGCACCGTTGAAAGCACTCGAAGACTCGACGGTGCTAGAAATTACTCTGCCGCTGTGACACTTTTATCACTCAGAAATCTCTAGCAACATCGCACTACAAGCCGCGATGTCCGGGAGTGATAGTCCACCCGCATCCGACTGACCGGACCATGTACTCGCGAGCTTGTCGGTAAATTTCCACCCACTCCGCCCCGCGCGTGCCATGAATTCCCAAGCATGTTGCGGGATTTCCACTCTCACTCCGCGTAGAGTTTCCACGCCGTGGAAGTTAGCAACGACGAGGTAAGACTGCCCGCTCACCGCATCGTGGCGGAGGAAGGTGTAAAGCCAATGACCAGAGAACGTCTCATCCCCCACCCTGCCATATCTCGGGTTCTGTTTGTTTGCGTGATTCAAACCATAGAATTCTCCAGCCGAGAAGGCGGGTGACTGCGTCGCGCGGACGAGCCAGCCATACCACTCACGCAGATCTTTTTGCTCTGCACTGAGCCCGCCGCCATCGTATTTCCCACCGTTCACCCACTTGGCAAACTCGGGCATGGAACCGTAGTCGAAGATCGACGTCCGCGCATCATTCCGGCTGAATCCCTCTGCACCATTCGCAGGTTCGCCCACTTCCTGTCCGCTGTAGAGCATTACCGATCCCCGACTTAGGGCGAAAAGCACGGCGGATACGGGCTTGCCAGTTTTCATGCCAAGACCACCCCAGACTTGGGTGTTAGCAATCCGCACCTCATCATGATTTTCGGCGAAACGAAGCGATTGATGAAATAATTTCCCGTTGAAAGTCAGTGAGTCGATGTCATTCGCCCATTTTTCTGAATGATAAATTCCTTCGAGGATGTCATAAGTCGGCTTATCATAAACCGCATCGAAACCAGCGATTAGAAGCTCTTCAAGGACCGGACCCGCCGTCAGCTTCGCCGGATCATCGTCGTAGGCCTCGGCAGAAAAATAGACCTCCGTTTGGCGCTCATGGGCACGTTTCACCGCCCACCGCCAGAATTCCATGGGGATCATATGGGCCATATCCACGCGGAATCCGTCCACACCCATCGCCTGCCAATAACCAAGAACCTGATCCATCGTCCGCCAAGTTTTCGGGACGTCCGAGGTGGGAGCATCGGGGCCGGGGAGGTCGGAAGTCGCGCAGCCTTGGGTGAAATCGTGGCCATAGTTGAGCTTCACCGTTTCATACCAATCATGGATCGTAGGTGCCCAAGAGATCACATTATTCCCCGTGACCCGCCCGAAGCTCGTTTCCGGCAAAAATAAGCCGCTACATCCCTGCAGATGCGCCGTCGGTAGTCTCAACGGCGGTCCACCACCCGCATCGTCGGGACTGAGATAATAGAAATGATTTTCTCGATCAAAAAACACATTTCGATTGTCGCCTTGCCCGAAGGATAACTCTGGCTTCACATCAGAAGCATACGACCTAGCAACATGGTTCGGCACGAAATCGATGATCACCCGCAACCCCAGTGCGTGGCATCGATCCAGCAGCTCCTTAAACTCATTCAAGCGTTTTTCCGGATCCACAGCATAGTCCGGGCAGACGTCGAAGTAGTCTTTGATCGCGTAGGGACTGCCCGCGATGCCTTTTAAAACATCCGGCACATCTGCCGGACGATTCGGATAGGAAGTGCCACTCGCCTGCTCTAGCACACCCGTCAGCCAGATATGGGTGAAGCCCATTTTTTTGAGCGAAAGTAGCGCAATCCGGCTGATATCGTGAAATTTTCCACAACCGTTCTCGTCCATCGTCCCATTAAACTTCCGCGTCGCATTCGTATTACCGAATGTGCGGACGAGAAGTTGATAGATCACAGCACGAGGCTGATTTCGATGAACGGATGATGACATCGCCGCTATCCATGTCTCTGGCTTCTGCTTTTGCCAAGCCTACTTGAGGTCTTTTTCTCAGAACGATCCTAGTAAACCGACCGGCCCGAGCAAATCAAGATACCATGCCCAAAGTCTCCATGCGCCGAACATCCACGCTCCCGCACCCATCGCCAAAAACGGCCCAAACGGTAGTTGCTTACCGAAGCCGACTCGTCCGATCAATGCCGCGATAATCGCAAAAACTGAAGCTGCGAACAGCGAGAAAAACACCCCGGTCCAGCCGAAGAACGCACCGATCATTCCTAGCAAATGCACGTCGCCCATGCCCATCGCCTCGCGTGGGATGACGGTACTCGTCGCGATCCCTGACAACGATTTCACCTCCGCAAGAGCAACCAAGTTCCCACCCGGCAGCTCGATTTCCAACTCGCGGATGATCAGCGACCCCGCCGCTTGCATCTCACCATTGAGTAAGATCTCGGTTGTTTCGATCCGCAACTGATCCGTTTTTCGCGCAAAAATGTCCCACCATGGGATTTCCTCATCATCGATAATGAAATGAATCGGATCGGTATCGTTAGACGGTTCTCGCAGTGACCACGCCACCGGTTGCTCAAACTTCAGAGCCTTTTTGCCGAACGCCATTTTCCCTAACTCCACCACTGCCCATAGTCCCATAAATCCTGCTGCCCAGCCGATCCCGCCCTGCTTGAGTCCGGCCAGCCAATTTCCTGACTCCCCAGCCAGCACCGGCAGTTGCGGCCATAATACACAAGCTACCAGCCCCACCACCGTTCCACCCCATGTCAGCGAACTTGGGATGATGAGATGCTCCGCATCAATGAAGGTGATGCTCACTAACAGAGCCACCAGCACCCACAGCGGGATCACCACAGCCACGGACAAAGGGGCGAAAAGCCACCATACCACCGTGAAAAGCACCGCCGTCAGCAGCTCCACACCGAAGTAGCGGAAAGCAATCGGTGCGTGGCATTCCTTGCATTTTCCCCGCAGCCACAACCAACTCACGAGCGGGAAATTCAGCCACATTGGAATGGGATTCTTGCACAGCGGGCAAAATGATCGTTTCGGCTTGTTGACCGACATGCCAAGCGGCATCCGGTAGATCACCACGTTTAAAAACGAGCCGATACACGCACCGATCAGGGCCGCGGGGATCAACCAAATCCAGTGCTCAAACGGCGGGTAAAGTGGGATGTTAGCCAAAGTCCCACCATTCAACCCGCCCAAGTCAGCCTGCCAAGCGAATAAGCGCCGCGAGCATTCGTCGTGGGAGACGCATTCCAGCGATCTGGAGTCTGCCATGAAGGTTCCGGCGATGGCTTCTTTTGTGATCTTGCCAGTTTCAAAATCGCCCGGCACTTTTCGGCCCATGTCACGCAGCCACCGCATTACGATCCTCGCCGGAGACGGCATCGGCCCAGAAGTCATGGCCGAGAGCCTCCGCCTGCTCGCCGCCGTGGAGGCGAAATTTGGCTTCAGCATCACACGTTCCGAGCACCTCGTCGGCGGTGCGGCCATTGATGCCACTGGCCACCCGCTACCACCGGAAACCATCGCTGCCAGCGAGGCTGCGGACGCGATCCTCTTCGGCTCGGTCGGCGGGCCGAAATGGGAAACTCTGCCACCCGACCTCCAGCCCGAGCGCGGTGCTCTACTGCCGTTGCGCAAACACTTTGGCCTGTTTGCCAATCTCCGGCCCGGCGTCTGCCTGCCCGCCCTCACCCACGCCTCGCCAGTGAAACAAGAACTCATCGCCGACGGCTTCGACGTCCTCTGCGTCCGCGAACTCACCGGCGGCATTTATTTCGGCTCACCAAAAGGCCGCGAAGAACGAGGCGGTGAGCCAGTCGCCTTCGACACGATGATTTACATGAAAAGCGAGATCGCCCGCATCGCCCGTGTCGCCTTCATCGCCGCCATGGGCCGGAAAAAGCAATTGCTCTCCGTGGATAAGGCGAACGTTCTCGCTTCTTCAGTCCTCTGGCGCGAGACAGTCATCGAAATTTCGAAGGAATTTCCCGAGGTCGAACTCTCCCACATGTATGTCGATAACGCCGCGATGCAGCTCATCAAGCGGCCCAGTTCATTCGACGTGCTGGTCACGGAAAACCTATTCGGCGATATCCTATCCGATGAAATGGCCATGATTTCTGGCTCTATCGGCATGCTTCCCTCCGCTTCGTTAGGAAAACAGCGCGAAAACGGCCTCTACTTCGGCCTCTACGAACCATCCGGCGGCTCCGCCCCAGACATCGCCGGCCAAGATGTCGCGAATCCCATCGCCCAGATTCTATCACTCGCCATGTTGCTGCGTTTTTCCCTTGGAGAAATTGAAGCGGCAGACGCGATCGAAGCCGCCGTCGCTAAAACCATCGCCGACGGCTACCGCACCGGTGACATCGCTACCAGCCAACCCGGCGAGATCAAAGTCGGCACCATTGGCATGGGAGATGCCGTGCTGTCCCGCCTTTAAACTTGGCCGTGTGACAAAAGAAACGGTCCGACTGATCATCCCCAATGGAAAACCCATTAACCAAAGAGGCATCTCAGTCGAACCGTCTTGTCTTTCGACAGCACAGGTCTACCACCAACCATGACACACGTCATGGCTTGATTTCCAAATCCTGCGGGCAGTTTCGTCACACTCTCACAGTTGACCATGGCTCATGAAGTCTTGTGGCGCGAATCCCGGCGGTAGGAGGCGGGCGGCGTGCCGACGAGCTCGCGGAAATTTACCGTAAGTCGTTCGTTACTCTGGAATCCACAGCGCTCGGCGATGATCGCCACTGGCAGATCCGTGGTGGTGAGCAGATTTTTTGCCCGCTCGACCCGCTCGTGGTGGATCATCGAGTGGGGCGAGCGACCGAGCGTGGCTTGGAAACGACGCTCCAGCACCCGACGAGACACCCCGACTTGCGCCGCCCAATTTTCCACCGATAGAATCGAAGAAATTCGCTCCACCAGTAACTGCATCGCCCGCCGCACCACCGGGTCGCTCACCGCCTCATAAGAACTCGACCCTCGGGTGACGATGTCGAGCGGCGGCACTAACACCGGCGAGGTTGGCTCCTTGCCTGCCCAGATCGCCTCTAGTGTTAGCACGACTTCTGCCGCTAGCCGCCGCCATGGCAGCCGGATGCTAGAGAGCGCCGGATTTGCCATCTCACACACTGTCTCGTCATCATTGGCGGAAATCACGCCGACGGCGAATGGGACCTCCAAGCCCGCTTGGGCCGCCGCTTCAAGGACATGGCGGCCAGTCGGATCATGGGCAGTAAAGATCCCTACCGGCGTGACCTGCGCCGCCAGCCATCCGACCATATCCTCGTCCGGCTCCCGCCAGTATTCATCATATTGCCGCCAATCCCGGAACTCTTCCCAGTAAACGGCCACCTCGCCCACCACCGACTTGAAGCCTTCCAGCCGCTGCTTTGCATAGTGCGCATCACCCCGGCCGACGAATGCAAAATTCTGATAGCCCCGCGAAATTAAATGCTCCGCTGCTAGTTTACCGATCGCGATATCATCAATGTCCACCCGGTAAACTCCCTCAATCGGCTCATCAGACGGCACAATCACCACCGGACAATCTAGTTCTAGCAACGCCTCGGTCAGCCCCGGATGCCACTCGGTGATGATCGCACACGGCTTCCACTCGCGCAGGCTGGCCAGCAGTAAATCGTGCTGCCGATAGAGATCAATAATCCAGAAATCGTAACCCATCCCGGCAAACGGTGCGAAACCCGGCGTGAGTCGCCGCACATTCACCGACGACTGCACCACCGCGATGCGTCGTGAAGTCTTCGTTTTAAAATGTCGCATATCATCAATAACCTACCGGAATTTGCGGTAGCGAGGCCAGTGAATTTTCGACTAGTTTCTCAAATGCTGTGCACGTCGCACAGCCTTTCACTCCATCCACTGCCATGAGCTTATTTCCCTGCGAAGCCGTCAAATACGAAGGCCCCGGTTCCAAGAACCCTCTTTCATTCAAGCACTATAATGCCAGCGAGATCGTCGCTGGCAAAACCATGGCCGAGTGGTTCCGCTTTGGCTGCGCTTATTGGCACACCATGCGCGGCACCGGAGCCGATCCGTTCGGCATGGGCACCGCCGCCCATCCATGGGACGACGGCTCCAACTCGGTGGCAAATGCTCAGAACCGTGCCCGCGTGTTTTTCGACTTCATGGAAAAAGTTGGCCTCGACTACTACTGCTTCCACGACCGCGACGTCGCCCCAGAGTGCGCCACCCTCGCCGAATCTAACAAAGCCCTTGATGCCGTCGCCGACGTGCTCGAAGAAGAGCAAAAGCGCACCGGTAAGAAGCTGCTCTGGGGCACCGCCTGCCTCTTCGTCCACCCACGCTATCAGCAAGGTGCCGCCACCAGCCCGAACGCCCAAGTGTATGCCTATGCCGCAGCTCAGGTGAAAAAAGCGATGGAAGTCACCCACCGTCTCGGCGGCGAGGGCTACACCTTCTGGGGCGGTCGCGAAGGCTACACCACACTGCTCAACACTAACATGAAGCGCGAACTCGACCACCTCGCTCGCTTCCTCCACATGGCCGTGGATTACAAAAAGGAAATCGGTTTCACCGGCCAATTTTATATCGAGCCAAAGCCACAGGAACCGACCACCCACCAATACGATTCCGACTCCGCGGCGTGTCTGAATTTCCTCCGCGAATATGACTTGCTAGAGCACTTCAAGCTCAACATCGAGACCAACCACGCCACTCTCGCCGGCCACACCATGGAGCACGAACTCACCGTCGCCTATGAAGCCGGCGCACTCGGCAGCATCGATGCGAACATGGGCACGCCGAACGTCGGCTGGGACACCGACCAATTTCCAACCGATCTCTATCTGACCACCCACACGATGCTCGTCCTCATGAAAATGGGCGGCTTCACCAGCGGCGGACTCAACTTCGACGCCAAGCGCCGCCGCGAATCTTGGGAGCCGATCGACCTCGTCCACGCTCACGTCGTCGGCATGGACGCCTTCGCCCGTGGCCTCAAGACCGCCGCAGCTATTCGGGCAGACGGCCGCATCGAGCAGTTCATTTCCGAACGCTACAAGACATGGGACAGTGGCGTCGGCGCCGAAGTCGAGGGCGGAAAAACCACCCTCAGTGGTCTTGAAAAGTATGCGCTCGCGAATCCCGAGCCGATGGTCGCCAGCGGTCGCCAAGAAATGATCGAAGGCCTGCTCAACGAGTTCATCTAACTCACATCCCCCGCGCTACAAAGGCGAAAACTGGCGCATGGAATTGATTTCCTGCACCAAGTTTCCGCCTTTGTTTTTTTCACGCCTTCTTCGTTCCCACTGGCGGAAATTTCCCTAGTCTCACGCAGAACTCAAAAGGGAATTCATGGAACACGCTACCGAAACCGAAGTCGCCGCTGCTGCCCACCACCTTCGCTTGCTTTCCACTGGGCTGAACCAAGTGCTATTCGGCCAGCAGGAATTGATCGACCACGTCATCACCGGCGTCCTCGCCCGCGGCCACATCCTGCTCGAAGGCTTGCCAGGTCTTGGCAAAACAGAATTGGTCAAGGGCCTGTCCAAGTTGTTGGAGTTAGGAACCAAGCGCATCCAATTCACTCCAGACTTACTGCCAGGAGATATCACCGGGAATCCGGTGCTTCAGGAAATCGAAGGCCGCCGCGAGTTCATCTTCCAGCCAGGACCGCTGTTCACGAACATCGTCCTCGCCGACGAAATCAACCGCGCGTCACCAAAAACACAGTCCGCCCTACTCGAGGCGATGCAAGAGCGCCGTGTGACCGTGCTCGGAAAAACTCACGACCTTCCGACGCCATTTTTTGTTCTAGCAACTCAGAATCCCATCGAGCTTGAAGGCACCTACCCACTGCCAGAAGCGCAGCTCGACCGCTTCCTCTTCAAACTGGAAGTCACCCGCAACGACGTCGCGACTCTCCAGCGGATCGTCTCCCAACGCGAACTCGGTACAGACCCGCAAGTGGAACCCATCATGAGCGGAGAAACACTCGGCTCGTTACTCGAACTTGTCCGCCGGATTTATCTTCCCGATGTCGTCGCCAACTACATCGCTCGGCTCGTGGATGCGACTCATCCCAGCCAGTCCACCGCCTCGCGCAGCATCCGCTACGGAGCCAGCCCACGCGCCGCACTGGCACTCGCCTCCGGGGCGAAAGCCCGCGCACTGATGCAAGAACGGACAAATGCCAGTTTCGAAGATGTCCGCGCCATTGCCCCTGCCGTGCTGCGCCACCGGCTTGTCCTCGACTACCATGCCCGAGTGGAAGGCCATACCACCAATGATATCGTCCGTGCGCTGCTAGACGAAGTTCCCTTCCAAGCCACCGCCACACCCAAGAATCTCTTAGCACCGGTTCCCAACCGTCAAAGCTCACTCTAACTTCTATGTTCCGCTTCTTCCTCTTGGTCTTTCTCGCGCTTGCTCCTCCTGTTTTTTCCCAAGAAACGATCATCCGCCAAGTCTATGATCCAGTGACTGACACCCATGTCGAAGTGCTCGCACTTTTCACGAAACCCTCGCCAGGTGGCTATTTCCCTGTGCGGGTAAAAGTGGCAAACAACCTCACGAGTGCCAGCACCATCCGTCTCGATTTCGAAAGCAATTGCCCCTATAATGACGAATTACGCACTACATCATCATTCAAATTGAGCGCTGCAGCAGGTAAAACCGTCGTCCGCGATCTTATGGTCCCACTCAGTCCTCCGTCCGACTCCGACTCAAGTATCAATGTGAATGCCACTCTCAGTGGCTCACTCGGACAAGCCTCTAACTCGATCCGCTCATCTCGGGAAAGAAGTCAGCCAGCATCCTTGTTGAGCGAAACACTTTTCACCCCAAACGCCTCCACCCTCGACAGTGAAATCAACACAAAACTCGGCGGCTCCCGCAGTGGCTCAGTCGAGTTCGCCGCTAAATTCGACCCCAAACAACTTCCAGACGACTGGCTGGCGTTCTCTGGCTACGATGACGTCATCATGACGGATACGGACTGGTCGAACGTTCCTTCCAGCGCCAGAAATGCGATCCTATCGTGGGTTCGGTTAGGTGGCCAGTTGATCATTTATCATTCTAGTAGTAGCTCGCCGACGGCCATGGGATTACCCACAGAAGCGGGCTTCGGAAGAATCTCCACTCCGGCACTTACCACCGGCGCCGCGCTCGCTTCTGAAATGGTGGAGTCAGTTATGGGAAATCCCACCAAGCCGAGACAAGCCTCACTCAACTACGACTATCAATCCAGTTGGCCACTTCGGACACTCTTTGGCGACCAAGCATTTCACCAAACCTTTTTCGTAATCGTCATGATTTGCTTCGGTATTCTCGTTGGCCCCGTGAATCTCTTCGTCTTCGCGAAAGCGGGGAAACGCCACCGATTATTCATCACCACTCCCGTGATCGCGCTCGCCGCCAGTCTGATCCTGATCGGCCTCATCATCACGCTCGACGGCTTCGGCGGCAGTGGTATCCGCCGCGTGCTCATGGAAATCCGCCCTGACGATGGCGTGAACGCGGCCTACATTCATCAAGAACAATTCAGCCGCACAGGAGTGCTAACGGGTGCTGAGTTCACGATGAATACTCCGTCGATTTTTCAACCGGTCACCATCGCAGAAACTCGGTTAGCACGTTTCACCGGCGGTTCTGCGGCTAAGGGCACCTTCAACCTACAACCCATGGATGGTAAAATCGTGGCTTCCGGCGACTGGTTCCAAAGTCGTTCCGAGCATGGCCAAGCACTGTCGGCGGTCGTCTCCACCCGTGGTCGCATCGAGCGGACCGATGCAGCGAACACGCTTGTTTCCACCTTCGAGTTCCCGATCAAGGCCCTTTATTATCTGGACGAATCACAGCAGTGGTATCGCGCAAACACCATCGAGACAGGGAAACGATTTACCCTCACTGCCATCGATTCCAGCATGGCGATCCAATCACTAACGGATGAAGCAAACGCATTTGTTACACTACCGTCCCACGGCCTGAGCATGTTGCTCCCAGAGCCTCGATTTGGCGGGGCCTTGAGCGTGTTTTGGGGAAATGCCGATTGCGAGTTTTTTGC
>JAYUHS010000204.1:0-8471 GCA_043766715.1 Luteolibacter sp. | reverse complement strand
GCCCACCATCACAAGGATGGCGGCGGCGAGCATCGGAAGGAGGGTGAAGCAGGCGATCCGCATCGTTATTTCACCGGGCTGGCAGTGATAAAGCCAAGAATGACGCGTGGCCATGAGCCCGAGCTTACGTTTGAACTTGTGCGATTCATGGTGCCTACGAGGCAAGAAGTATTGGGACTAAGAGTCACGGTGGCATCAATGCGTTCTTCATTGATCAGTGGCTTATCTACCTCTTTTCCCTCCCGCATCTCCTTGGTGTAGCCCGTGAGACTTGTGTTCATTAAGCTGAAACGAAGACTAATCTCTTTCAGTCCATCATAGAAGACTTCGAGCTGATACCCGACTTGGCCACTCGTCTTTGAATCAGGGCTGACCACTACTGCGTTATTTTTAACCGAAGTAGGAAATCCTGATTTAGCCCTGAGAATGGCGAAAGTTCCCCGGTGTATCTCGTCTTTTTGAGATTCTGATTTCAGATTCTGCCGGACATATTCGTAAAGTGCTGCGTCGCTTAGCTGCTTGTGCTGGAGTTCCACCATCACTTCCAGCGGCAGGGAAAACTCTTCATAACAAAACGATAGAGTCTCATGACTTGGGGCCCGTCGCTCTTCACGAACTGCATCGCGAACCGTGGGTGTCTGTGCCGCAGCGACCGTGCTAGCTTTTGGAGGTGCGTCCTCAATAATCATAAAAGGCTCTGCCGGTGGGGAAACGCGCACTCGGGGCTGAGTGCTATCGTCGTCCTTGTAGGGATCCGCCCCATTTTCCTCTGCAATGGAGAAGGATAGAGTGAGGGCGAATGTGGTAATTAGTAATGTTTGGAGCTTCATAGCGGGATCACCCTAGCGAATCACCCGACCCGCAATGTCAAAAGTGTGTCAAAAATCACCTGCCCCCAAAATTTTTTTGAGTCACCACAAAATCACTGCCTAGCGCTGACCCTCGCGATGCTTTTTAAAAACAGCCAGCGTCCGGTCGCGCTCGGTTTTGTGATCCACGCAGGGCAGGGGATAGTCTGCGGCGATCGGCCTTCCGTCCTTGGGTGCCTCTAAGAAACGGGAAGCGTGGGTCTTTGCCAGTTCGGGCACCCATTTTCTAATATAATGACCAGCGGCGTCGAATTTCAGCGTTTGAGCCCACGGGTTTTGAATCCGGAAATACGGGGCTGCATCCGCACCAGTCCCAGCCGACCACTGCCAGCCGCCGTTGTTCGAGGCAATTTCCCCGTCCACGAGGTTTTGCATGAACCATGATTCGCCGAGTTTCCAGTCGATGTGGAGGTCCTTGGTGAGAAACATCGCGGTGATCATCCGCACACGATTGTGCATGAAGCCGGTGGCGGCCAGCTCACGCATCCCAGCATCGACGATCGGAAAACCGGTGCGTCCCTGCTTCCATAATTCAAATCTCTCCCCCGGCTCATCCCATGGCAGCCCGCGCCAGTCGGCGTTGAATTCCGCGTCGAGCACATTGGGGAAATGGTGAAGGATGGCGAAATAGAACTCCCGCCACGCCAGTTCCTTGATGAAAATATCGATGCCAGCCTTGCCGGTGCTATCAGCATTCGCCTTGGCTGCGAGGCACTCCGCATAAACCGTGCGGATGGAGACAAGCCCATACCGCAGATCCTGTGAAATCCGCGAGGTGCCATCTGCTGAGGGGAAATCGCGTTTCGTGGAATACGCCTGAATTTTTCCGGCGATGGCATTTTTTAGTCGGTCCCGCGCTGCGCGTTCGCCGGGCGCGACCATTTGCGTGGCAGGAGTTTTCAAGCCCCAGACTTGGACGGTGGGCAGCGGTAGCGACTGAAGGCCTGCCGGTGTCCGCAGCGGCGAGGGCTTCGCAAGCGGCGAGGGCTTGGGTAAATTGAGCCAATTCCGACTATAGGGAGTGTAAACCCGGTAAGGCATTTCGCTCTGCGTGAGCACCTCGCCGGGGGTGTGCAGGGCGGCATCTGCGTGGCAGTGACATTCGACTCCCAGTTCGGCGCAGAGTTGGAAAACTGCCTTCTCGACCGATTTTCCGAAAGGATCGGGATCTGCATTGAAATGCAGGGCCACCGCATGACTCTCGACGATGAGCTTTCTGAGTTCGGACACCGCTGGCCCTTGCCGGACGATGAGGCGTCCTTCGAGTGTTTCGAGGTTTTTCGCCAGAGATTCTAGCGACTCACAGAGGAAATGTTGGCGATTCGGACCGGTCCAAGAATGGACGTTCCGCCAATCGCTCAGGAGATAGACTGGGACTACAGGTATTCCGCTTTTCGCGGCGGCACTGAGAGCCGTGTTGTCCGCGATTCGTAAATCACGGCGAAACCAATGAATGATGGAGGCTTTCTGGACCGGCATGGACCGAGTTTGTCGCGCGAGTGACACCGCGCAACTCCAGAAAGCCCCATCAGTTCGGATTTCAGGACTCAGCTAGAAGCTTCTCGCCCTTCTTGATCGTGGTGGCACTCAGTTTGCCATCCACGCGCTTTGCGCCTTCGATGAGGGTTTTGAGTTCGATCAAAACCTTCTCAGCAGCCGCCAGCGACTTCTTACCACCACCGAACTTCTTGTCAGGATAGTATTTAGTGAAGGTAGTGCCGGCACGGCTGATGCAGAGACGCCAGCCTTCGAATGCTGCGCTTTCATAGGTGAATCGGGTCAGATTGCGTTTTGATTTCATAGTGTTGTTGGTAGATTGCTCCGAGACTCTGTACCCTGACTGATAGAAAATCTAGCCAATTTTTCGAAAATAGTGCCGAAATGGTAACTTTTTCACGAGAAATGTCGGAAAAAATGCTTTGCAAGCCGCTCTGACCGTCATTTAGTCCCCACCTCAGCGGGCAAATGCAGCAAGCCGTCGGTCCTCAGGAGCACTTCTTATCGAAGTTTTCCGCCCGCATGAGGGTAACCCGGCAACACAAAATAACATGTCATCCGTCAAACTCGCTCGTTTTGAGCTACCTAACCGCCTCGTTCGTAACGAGGACACCGCCACTGATACTTACGCCCAATTCACCGCCGAGCCCTTCGAGCGTGGATACGGCCACACCATCGGGAATTCCCTCCGCCGCGTTCTCCTCTCCTCATTAGAGGGTGCGTCCATCACTTCCGTCCGCATCGCGGGCGTGCAGCACGAGTTTTCCAGCCTTCCCGGCGTGGTGGAAGATGTCACCGACATCGTCCTCAACCTGAAAAAGGTGAAATTCTCCCACAATGAAAAGGATCCTCGCATCCTAACCATCAAGCTCGAGAAAGAAGGAGTCGTCACTGCCGGTGATATTTTGGCGGATCACATCTACGACGTGGTCAACAAGGACCAAGTCATCTGCACCCTCGACAAGAAGGTGAAGTTCGACTGCGAATTCGAAGTCCGCGTGGGCCGTGGTTTTTCCACTGGCGACGAAAACAAGCGCAAGGACCAACCGATCGGCGTGATCGCCATCGACTCAATCTTCTCGCCCGTGACTCGGGTGAAATACTCAGTGGAAACCACTCGGGTCGGTCAAATGACTGACTTCGATAAGCTGATCCTTGATGTCTGGACAGATGGCCGCATCACTCCACAGGACGCTCTCCTGCAAGCTTCTGCGATTCTCCGCCACCACCTCGACGTCTTCGTCAACTACGACGAAAACGCCGTGGACTTCGAAGAGGCACCCGCCGAATCCAGCGAAGAGAACGCCACTCTCAAGAAGCTTCTGAACATGTCGGTCAACGAAATCGAACTCTCGGTCCGTGCTGCCAACTGCCTCAACAACGCGAACATCACCTCGGTGGGCCAACTCGCGATGAAGTCGGAAGCAGAAATGCTCAAGTATCGCAACTTCGGCAAAAAATCCCTCAACGAAATCAAGGACAAGCTCGTCGAGCTCGGACTTGGTCTCGGCATGTCCTTCGAAGCCTCATTGCTTTCCGGACCCGCAGCAGCATCCCGCGGCCCGCGCCTCGGTGCTGAAGATGAAGCGCCAGTCGGCCTTGCCGATCTGATCGCTCAAAACCTCGACGACTAAACATTTAAATAGAAACGGAAGCACCCGATGAGACATCGCAGCAAAACAGTTAAACTTAAGCGTAACGCCTCACAGCGCCGCGCCCTCCTCGCCAACCTCGCTTGTAACTTGATCGAGCACGGCCGCATCAAGACGACACTCGGCAAGGCAAAGGCACTCCGCCCGGTCGCGGAAAAGTTGATCACCCTCGCCAAGCGCGACGATCTCCATTCCCGCCGCCTTGCGATTGCCTTCCTCCGCCAGAAGGAAACCGTCCAAAAACTTTTCTCCGAAACGGCCCCCGCTTCGAAGGACCGCCAAGGAGGTTACTGCCGGATCACCAAGCTCGGTGCCCGGATGAGCGACTCCGCTCTGATGGCGATCATCGAGTGGGTGGACGCTCCTGCTAGTGAAGAGGCGACTTCAGAAGTCGCGGCCGCAGAGGAATCCGCACCTCCTGCGAAGAAAAAGGCCGCTGATGAAGTGGTCGAAGTGGCGGCTCAATAGGCGCTCGCCAAGGTCCATTCCCGAAAGCCGTCCGTGCGAAAGCGCGGGCGGCTTTTTTATAGATCTTATCTGACCTATAAATCCTCGCCCATGCCGTACTCCACCCTTACAACCCCGCCATGAGCGACTCCATTGCCGAGCTAACCGCAGAAATCCAAGCGTTTGTGGATGCCCGCGAGTGGCGGAAATTTCATAATTCCAAGGATCTCGCCGTCGCCATCGCCGCCGAGGCGGGCGAGTTGATGCAGCATTTCGTCTGGCAGCAGGACGACCAAATCGAGCAACGCATCGAGAATCGCCGTGAGGAAATCGCCTCCGAGATCGCGGACGTCGCCATCTTGCTTTTCGAGTTCGCCGATAATCTGGGTTTCAAACTCGGCGACGTCATGCAGGCAAAAATCGCCAACAACGACGTCCGCTATCCGGTGGAAAAATCCCGTGGTAACAATCTGAAATACTCCGAACTGTGACTGACGAAACCCCGCGTCCACCGCGCCGCAAACGCTACAGTGGGAAAAATCCCCGGCGTTTCGAAGATAAATATAAAGAGCACGACCCGGACCGCTATGGCGAGACGGTGGCGAAGGTCATCGCCTCGGGAAAAACGCCCGCAGGTTCGCATATCCCAGTGATGGTGGACGAGTGTCTCGCTGCCTTGACCCTCGCACCGGGGATGACAGGCGTGGATGCCACGGTCGGCTACGGTGGCCATGCGCTGCGGATTCTCGAAAAAATTTCTCCGGGCGGAACGCTGCTCGGCCTCGACATCGACCCCATCGAGCAGCCGAAGACCGAGGCGCGTATTCGGGCCGCAGGCTATGACGCGCAGAGTTTTCTCGCGGTGAGATCGAACTACGCCGGCATCGCCAAAGCGTTATCGAGCCGGGGTTTTCTTGCGGTGGATTTTATTTTCGCCGATCTCGGCTGTTCGTCGATGCAGCTCGATGATCCATCCCGCGGCTTTAGTTTTAAAAATCACGGCCCGCTCGACATGCGGATGAACCCAAGTAAGGGACTGAGCGCCGCCGAGTGGTTGCAAAAAATCAGCGCTGAAAAACTCGAAGCTGCCCTCCATGAAAATGCCGATGAGCCACGCGCTGAGTCGCTCGCGGAAGCTCTCGCCGGCGGTTCTTTCCCGACGACTGCGGCGTTTGCCAAGGCCATCCGCGAATCCGTCCGCATCAGTGACGAGGCGGAAATGGATCTCACGGTGCGGCGGGTCTTCCAAGCGGTGAGAATCGCGGTCAACGAGGAATTCACCGCGCTCGATGCATTTCTCCGTGCCCTTCCTGACTGCCTGAAACCCGGTGGCCGTGCGGCGATCTTGACCTTCCACTCCGGCGAAGACCGGCGAGTGAAGCAAACGATGAAAGTGGGGATCCGAGATGGCATTTTCTCAGAAATGAGCGGTGAAATCATCATCGCGACTCCCGAAGAACGCCGCCTGAACCCGCGCAGTGGCGCCGCGAAACTCCGCTGGGTCACACGGAAGTAGTGTGGTTTTGCCGCCGAAGATTTTTTCCCTTAGGTTCGTATCCAAGCGCATGTTTTTTCGAATCGCTGCTTCGTTCCTTGTGTTTGCGTCGTTTGCGGCAGCGCAGCAGGGCGACAACAAGGGCGTGAAGATGCTGCCGGTAGTGCCGGAAAAGTTGATCCCACCCAGCCCGGTGCTCTCGGTGGAGCAATCGTTGCACTCGTTTCAACTCGCTCCGGGTTTCGTGATCGAGCCCGTCGCCGCCGAGCCGTGGGTGGACAGCCCAGTCTGCCTCGACTTCGACCCGGCGGGACGGATGTGGGTCTGCGAACTGCGCGGCTACATGCCCGACATCGACGGCAAGGGCGAGACTGATCCGCAAGGTCGAATCGTGATTCTCGAGGATACGGATAAAGACGGCCTAGTGGACAAGCGGACGGTGTTTTTAGAGCATCTGCTGCTGCCGCGTGCTATTGCCGTTTTCGAGGATGGGATTCTGTTCTTCGACGAGAAACGGATTTGCTGGATCAAGCGCAAGGGGGATGTGGCTATCGGTGAGTTGCAGGTCGTCGATAACCAGCTTCTCCAAGCGGGAAATGTCGAGCACAAGCCCAACGGACTTTTACCAAATTTGGATAACTGTTACTATCTCGCCAAGTCGGACCGGCGGCTGCGTCGGGTGGGAGACTGCTGGCAGATCGAGCCGACCCGTTTCCGTGGGCAGTGGGGGATCGCCCGCGACGATTGGGGGCGACTCTATCATAATAACAGCGCCACGCTGCTTTTCGGTGATGCCCTCGTGCCGAATCTGCTTCAGGGAAACCCGGGGTTGATGTTCAAAGTTGAGGATTTCAACCAACTCGGCAGTAACCAAGTCTGGCCGGCGCGAGTCACTCCGGCAGTCAACCGTGGCTATATTTCCAAGACACATGGATTCGACAGCGACGTCCTTGATCCGGCGACCTACAAGCTACTCAATACCACCGCGGCGTCCGGCATGACGATTTATCGCGGAACGAATTTCCCGGCAGCATGGTATGGCACTGCGTTTACGACCGAGTCGGTTGCAAATCTGGTCAAAGCCACTCGGATTCACGACGAAGGCGGCGTGATGACAGGGGAACATCTGTTGGGCGAAAAAGAGTTCCTCACTTCCACCGATGAGCGTTTTCGCCCGGTCAATGCCTACACCGCGCCGGATGGGTCGCTTTATATTTTAGACATGTATCGCGGCATCATTCAGCATAAAACTTACATGACCAGCTACTTACGGGAGCAGTTGCTGTCGCGTGGCTTGGAGTCACCCGCCTACGGACTTGGCCGGATTTACCGGGTCCGCAGTGTGAGTGGGAAAGTCCTGCCGCCACAGGATCTTGCGACTCTGCACGGACCCGACTTGGTGGGTATTTTGAGTCACCCAAACTCATGGCAGCGTGAAACCGCACAACGCTTGCTCGTCGCACGTAACGAAGTTGCGAGCCTTCCTTCCTTGCGAAAACTTGCGGTGTCCGGTGCCGCCGTTCCTCGAATTCATGCGATCTGGACGCTGGAAGGGATGGGAGCACTCACGGCAGAATCACTGGTTCCAGCCCTTCAAAGTGAGGACGCGAAGTTGCAATCCTCCGCGCTCTGGGCGAGCACCCGTCTGAACCCAGCGGAGCTCGAAAAACTCACACCCGCCCTCCTCGCCGTCACTCCGGCCGCAGAGGAAGTCGCTCCCTATCTGGCCCGCGCCCTCGGTCCGCTCGGCACTCCAGCCGCCTTCGCCAATCTTTCGCGGTTGTTGGAAAAATCGCGGCATACGCCCTTTGTCCGCGAGGCTGCTGTCTCGGGTCTAGCTCACCATGAACTCGCCTTCCGTGACGCGGCACTCAAGGATTCGAACGACCAAGAATTCCTGACGTGGCTGGAACAAGCGGCAAAAGATGCGAAGGCGAAATCCGCTGAAACCGGCTTGATCGGCGACAGCCTCGCCTCGTTCGAACGCGGCAAGACCCTATTTCACGGTGAGGCCGCCTGCTTCGGCTGCCACGGTGCCGACGGCGCCGGAATGCCGAATCTAGGACCGCCGCTCGTTTCCTCAGAGTGGGTCGTCGGCGAGCCCAAGATCCTCGCAAACATCCTCCTCCACGGCCTCGCCGGTCCGATCACCGTCGCCGGTAAGATTTACAAGCCGGATGCAGAAATGCCCGCCCTCGGTGCGAGTCCGTCCATCACCGACCAAGACCTCGCCGATCTAGCCACCTATATCCGCAACGAATGGACCAACAAGGCCACTCCCGTCCCGCGCTCATTCATTCAGCAACAACGCGAAACCACTCAACACCGCGGCGCTCGCCCATGGACAGCCGGGGAGCTGGTAAAATAAGCCATTTTCGCCTTGCCACGAGGTTGTCGTTCCCTAGTTTGCCCGTCCCATGCCAAGAGTCGGAGGAAAAGCAAAAACACGGAAAGCCGTTGCCAAGCGTTTCAAAGTCACTGGAACAGGGAAAATTCTTCGTCGGAAACAAG
>JAYUHS010000203.1:0-1093 GCA_043766715.1 Luteolibacter sp. | reverse complement strand
GGAGGGTTTTTCCGCTGACTTTGAAGCAGAGGGACTCGGGTTGGAGGCGCTTGCCACGGCAGCCGGAGCAGGTCGTGTAGGACCGGTAGCGGCTGAGGAAGACGCGGACGTGCATCTTGTAGGCCTTGGTTTCCATCCAGTCGAAGAAGCCCTTGACGCCATACCAATCGCCGGAAACCCAGAGGTCTTCGAGCTCGTCGGGGGTGAGGTCGTCGGTCTTGCGGTCGCCGTAGTAGATCCAGTCTTGCTCGTCCTGGGAGAGGTCCTCGATGGGGCACTTGATGTCGATGTCGCGCTCTTTGCAGTTTTTTAAAAGGTCGCGCTGGCACTCGTCGCCGCGCTCGCCTTGGAAGGGTTTGATCGCTCCCTCGGCGATGGAGAGCGACTTGTCTGGGATGGTTTTTTCGAGATCGATGCCGATGATGCGGCCAAATCCCTTGCACTTGGGGCAGGCGCCGAGGGGCGAGTTGAAGGAGAAGAGGGCGGCGGAGGGCTTGCGGAGGGTGAAGCCGGTTTTGGGGTTGGTCCAGGCGGTGGTGAAGGTGCGGGAGTTTTCAGGGGCAGAGACGGTGGCGTGGCCCTTGCCGAGGGTGAAGGCGGCTTCGAGGGCTTCGAGCAGGCGGGAGCGGTTCGCGGGGGTGAGGGTGAGGCGGTCTTGGATGACGTGGATGACCGATTTGAAATTTGAAATTTCAGATTTCAGCGGCTCGTCGGTGCGGGTGATTTCGCCGTTGAGGAGGATGCGGAGGTAGCCTTGGGCATTGAGGAAGGGGAAAATTTCCTCGGCCTTGGCATCGGGCGGGACGGGGATGGGGAAGGTGATGAGGAGCGTTTGGCCGGCGAGATTTTCCTGCGCCCAAGCGGCGGCGGACTCGGGGGAATCTGGCTGGATGATCTCGCCGGTGTGGGGATCGTAGCCGACGGCGAGGCGGGCGAAGAGCAGCTTGAGGTAGTCGTTGATCTCGGTGAGGGTGCCGACGGTGGAACGGGTGGTGCGGACGTGGTTCTTCTGCTCGATGGCGATGGCGGGCGGGATGCCGTCGATGTGATCGACGAGCGGCTTGTCCATCCGGTCGAAAAACTGCCGGACATA
>JAYUHS010000202.1:0-8553 GCA_043766715.1 Luteolibacter sp. | reverse complement strand
TCCTCAGCGAGTAGCTTCGAGAGGCCAATCGCATCGGCGGGCTGATTTTTCGCGAGCAGTAAATCCAGCTCTAACAAGCCACCGAGGTAGCCGAGATTTCCAGTCAGTGCGCCTTGGAGTTTGCCGAGGGTGGACTCCGCTTCGCTGAGTTTGCCGTCGCAGATTTGGGCTTGGGCGCGGGCAGAAAGCTCAAGCGCCTTGGCACTCGGTGGCGCGTCTGCTGCCGGTGCTTGCGGGCCGTCCGCAGCCTTGGTGGAAGGCTCGGCGAGTAAGCTCGCCAAGAGAGATTCCTTAAATTCCATCGGGTGGCCGATGAAGGCGATCTTGCCCTTCTTATTCACCACGAACGCACAAGGGATGCCGTTTTGCTCCGCCGCATTCATCCAGTGGGTATTCATCCAGCCGCCGCCCTTCGGATCATCCACCGCCACGTTGTAGGTCATTTTCCCGGCCATTCCTTTGACAAACGTGGAAACAGTCGCGGCATCCTCACCCACATTTGAACCGATCACCACCAGCCCCTTGGCCTTGTTTTTTTTATAAATGTCATTCAGGTGCGGGATGGCTTGCACACATGGACCGCACCAACTGGCCCAGAACTCGACGATGTAAACCTTGTCACCCTCGAAGGTCTTCACGCCAGTTCCCTGCGCCCAACTCGCCACTTGGACTTGTGGGGCAGCATCTCCGGACTTGAGCGTCGCAGCCGATATGCTGGAGAGGAGGCTGGCTAAAATTGTGGCAATAGAGAGAAGTGGATTTTTCATAAAGCACAGTGGGTAAGTGCGGCAGAACCGATGCGCAGTCGATTCAACAGCTCCCGGCTGTAAACGCCGCGGATTTCAGAAAACCTCAAATTAGTTCGGGATCTTTCAATTTTCGAATTTCATTAATAATCAATGTAATCTACTGAGCATACTCATGATTAAGTGAATGTAAGTAGGTTCGCTCGATTAAAACCAAGGGGCCTTGGTAATGTCGGATTACCCAGTGACGAACTGGGATCGCCAAACTGAACTGCGGCCGGGGCGGTGTCCTCAAATAATGAATTGATTCTTTGGCTCGTATTGCGTCACGTTGTCTGCGAAATGAGAGGAAAATACGGAATTTTCGGTGTCTTGGGATTCGTCATTGCGTCTTCATCCGCCACGGCAGGGGTTACTCTTCTTGGAGAGAGCAGGGCCATCAGAGCAAGTGGTTTGTCTGGGCAAATCGAAACCTCGATGGCAGTGGGGCTCCACTACTTCGCTCCGGGTGGATTCGGTTATTCCATTCCCAGCCATTTGCTTTTTTCAGGAATGACCATCGGAGCTGGTGACGGAATGACATTGTTGGTTTCCAATTCATCTCGGGATGCAGAGTTTGCGGGATTTGTGACACTTCTGACTAACGGCACGGCCGAGTTGGTCAACGGCGATGCCAACCTAGGTGATCGTTATTTCAATCCATCCAGTGACGGGACTCCCGAAGCCAATTTTTTCGATCTGCCCCTGGGAAATCAGGGAGTGGATTTCAAAGGCTTCACGATTGATCATATCGATTTCTATGTGGAGAACGTTTCTATCAAGTCCATGCCCTCGGAATTCAGCGAAACCGGGAGCTTTACCGATTACAGTCTATCTGGAGTGTTCAGAGTATTTGGCGAGAAGACGGAAGTCGTTCCGGAGCCTTCTTCCTTCAGCATGGCAGTTTTCGGGGCGGTAAGTTTGCTGATCCGCCGCAGATGCCGGTGCTGACGACAAGTCGCAACCCGTTCTGGACAGGGTGAAATCCTTTGCCTATTTTCTGCATTCTTCCACCAATACATCCATGATTCGTAAACTTATTCCTAGTGCGCTGGCCCTCGGTCTCGTCGCTACCACCACTTATGCTGCCGAAGATGCTCCTGCTAAAACGGAAGCAGCCACTCCTGCTGTCGAAGTGCCGGCCAAGCCGAAACTCGATCCAGCAGTGATCAAGTCAGATTCCTCTTACGCACTCGGCCTCCGGACTGGCAGTGGATTTGCCCAGCAGTTTGGTAAGTTTGGCGTGGGCGCTGCCGATCTAGATGAAGCGAATTTCCTCAAGGGATTTATGGCCGCCCTCAAAGGTGGAAAGCCAGAAGTCGATGAGGCAAAGCTCCAAGCTGCGATGGAAGCACTCGGCGAAATGCTCCAAGGGCGCGAAAAAGTCGCTGCTGCTGCGAACCTCGAAGCGGGGAAGAAATTCCTCGCAGAAAATGGCAAGCGCAAGGAAGTCACCACCACCAAGAGCGGCCTTCAATACGAAGTGCTTACCAAGGGCGGTGACGAAAAATACGTAGCCCCCAAGGAAGGCGAAAAGGACGCCGCCGAGAAGCAGTTCATGGTGAACTACAAGGGCACGCTGATCGATGGTAAACAATTCGACGCCTCGCCCGCAGGTCAGCCAGTGGCGATGACTCTGCAAGTGGTTCCTGGCTTCAAGGAAGCTCTAACCACCATGCCCGTTGGGGCCAAGTGGAAGCTCTTCGTACCCAGCGAACTTGCCTATGGCGAAGAGCGCCGCAGCGCGGATATCGCTCCGAACAGCGCCCTGATTTTTGAACTTGAATTGGTAAAAATCCAAGACGCACCCGCCGCTCCTGAAGGCGGAATGCCGTTCCCGATGCCTCAAGGCGCACCGGGTGGCGAAGCAGGCGAGCCTGCGCCACCACAGCCGGGCGAATAAGGTCGAATTTCCCAACTTCAAAAGGCCGCTGGAGTGATCCAGTGGCCTTTTTTCACGTTCTTCATAGAGCCGGAAGTCGGCGGAGTGGATCGGGCTTCGAAAGCTCCCGCTCGAACACCGCTGCGAGCCGAGTAGTGAGTTCTTGCGATGTCTCACCGGCGGAGGGGATCAGTGGTTCCCCGAGCTCGATACGAATGGTGATTGGGAAAACTGGTCGCCGCCACAGCGGCCAGCCTTTTTGCAGGAAGCGGGTGTTACTCCGGATGAAGATCGGGTAAATCGGCACTTGGCAGCGGGTGGCGATGATGCCGCAGCCTCCTTTAAGTGGATTGATCCAACACGCTTCGGGAGAGGTGCGGGTCCCTTCGGGAAACAACAAAAGCTGACCTCCGGTTGCTAACGATTTCGAGGCGTCGCGGATCATTCGCGTCATCCCGTCGTTCGCGATGTAACCTGCTAACCGCGCGCCACCGCCGAGCAGCGGGTTCATCAGAATCGGTTTCTTCATCACGCAGACCGCTGAAGGTAAACGGGCGATGATGAAAACAACATCCCACAGCGAGGTGTGGTTCGGCGCGACGATAAACGGACCAGTCACCTTTTTTAGCCGATCCAAGCCGGTTAAATCCGACTTCACTAAATCGGCAAGTCGCAAGTAGATGACAAATTTTCGGAACAATTGATGCACGAGAAATCGGCCCAAACGTTCGCCCCGCCTCCGTGGTAAAATCAGGTGTAGAGGTCCGCCGACCACGGTGAGCAAGCCGCCGAAGATCGCCCAGTAGAGGAGCCCGAGCGCCATCATTACGTAGTCCCAAGGCGCACGCAGCCACCACTGCAGCGACATCGTCTCTGGGGGGTAAGTTTGAGTGGCATTGGGATCGCTGAGAGGCACTGGTGGTGAAGCTAATGGTGCTTTTTCAGGGGGTCGAATCCATTTTTCCGAGGGATTCCGCTTGTCATAGCGGGCAGCTCTCGTGCCAAGTTGCCTCACTCATGACCGTTGATCTTCAAGCAGTCTTACACGCCTTGCCGCACGGTCCGTCCTTTCGTTTTTTGGATGAGTTAAGGTCGCTCGTCCGCGGCAGTGAGGCCACTGCCAGCTATTTAGTCCGGGGCGATGAAGCGTTTTTGGAAGGGCATTTCCCTCATCAACCGATGATGCCCGGGGTGATTCTCATCGAGGCCATCGCCCAACTTGGCGGTGTGGTCGCCCAGACGGATCCCGAAATCCCTGCGATGTCTGACCTCAGGCTGACCGCAGTGCGAGGCGCAAAAATCTTTGGCGCGGCGGTCCCGGGCGATCAACTCGAAATTCGTGTGAAGTTGGAAGGACGTCTGGGCGGACTGGTCCAGATCGAAGGTCAGGTCACCGGACCGAACGGACTTCTGGCCAGTGCAAAAGTGACTCTCAGCGGGGTGACGAGTTGATGTCCGCCCGCCTCAGTTCTCCTCAGGGGCGGAACCTTGGTGCATCTCCAAACGCAGCCCATCGCCACTTGTGTTCGAGTCCAAGTGCAGTGCCTCGACGCGTTTTCTAATGTCTGCGGGAGCGGCAGCCTTGTCTTGGGCGGTGTCCCACGGCCCACTCCAGATGCTGTTGCCACTCGAATCGCAGACGGTCGCCTCCTTGCGGCCATCCTTGGTCGTGATCTCGATGCTTCCTTGCTGATCCATCATTTTAATGGTCGCTCCTTCGAAAAATTGAAATCTTTCGCGACCTGGTAGGATGTCCGTTTGTCCCACGGCTCCCCGAAGCTGTAACTGAAGCTTGCGCATTGTCTCGCCGACCTGCGGCGGAAGTAGCCCAGCTTCTTCATCGAAGTTGTGTGCGCCCACATTCCCCGCGATGGCGTCGCGGACCCGGTCGGCGATTTCCTTGGGAAGTCCGTCGAGGTCGGGTGACACTCCTGCGCCTTGTTCTACATTCGCTAGCTCGGCGGGCCTAGCTTCTAGTGTGATGTCCAGCGTGGTGGGCTGGCCTTTGTGGATGAACTCGACCTTGATCGGCTCACCCGGTTTGTGATTGGCGATCTGCGCGGAAATTTCTCGGGGTGAGCCGACGGGCTGGCCTGAGATTTTCGTAATCACGTCGTGGATCGCGATGCCAGCCCGTGCCGCAGGACTGGCGGGTGCCAGCGAACGAATCAAGACTCCTTCGCCGCTCTTAAGATTGAGCTGATCCACCAGCGCCGCCGGGACCTCGCCGGAGACCACTCCGAGAAAGGCAGCTTTTTGGGTCGTCTCCGTGCGCGGTTTGGTAATCGGGTTGGTGAGGCTGAAGCGGGGCAGAGCTTGCTTGCGGGCTTGGGTAGGTGGCGGCGGTGCGTCGTCCGCCGGAGCTTCTAGGGCAAATGCTCTAGTAACAAAAACGGCTGCGAGTGTGGCTGTGATTAAGGGTAGTGATTTCGTTTTCATTGCTTACTTAAAACAAGCGGGATCTCGGCAAATTTTTGTTTTGAAACTTTCTAATCAATCAGTGTTAGTCGGAACTAAGATATATTCGATCCGTGGTTTCTCTACTTGGTAGGTGCGGCCGGACTTATCCTTTAGAGTGATCAAATCTTTATATACCATCCGCACGACATTGTGAGGTTGGTTATTGGTCTTCCAGACGATTCCTTCGTCTTTCACTTCACTAATGCCACTGTTCAGGCTCGCGGGAACAAAATTTCCTGCTGCGGGGTTGGTGGATGGAGGTGTGCTTACAGGAGTCCTGTTAGCGATGTCTGGTGATGACTTTTGGGTCGGAATCATCACTGCCGTGAGGCCGCCGATGAGTGCGACCGCAGCGGCTGCGGCCCACATTGGGCGACTGCCACGGGCTGCCGGTGAGCGGTTAGGCCTAGGGAATAGGACAATCTTTTCATCGACCGCGAAAGGAACTTCATCAACGATCTTCTCGAGCTGGGCGATGAAATCTGCGGTGAGTGCGGCGGGCTTAGTCTGACGAAGAAATTCTTCAAAACGTATTTCCTCGTGGCTAAGTTCTACCAGAGTCTCATCTGCCGCGGCTTCGAGGCGGTCGAGAAATGCCTCGTCGAGCGTAGTGGCTTGGAGACCACTGAGTGCTGTTTCAAGAGATTGCGGATCGTAAGTCATGATTTCAATGAGTTCAAGTTAGATAGAAAGGTCACCGCGGCGGCGGGCGTTCGCCAAGTTCTTCTTGAGAGCCTCAAGTCCGTAGCGATAGCGGGAAGCTGCGGTGTTTTGTGAAATTCCGAGTGTCTCACCGATCTCTGCGAAAGTGCGGTCTCCCCAGATTTTTAAGGTGATAACCTCAGCAAACTTTTCCGGCAGTTCCTTGAGGCTTTTTTCGAGTTGGGCGCGAGTTTCGTCGTCGGAAGAATCCGGGTCGAACCATGGCACGAGAGCGTCGTATTGGCCGGTCTCGGCGTCGGCATTGACGCTCATTTCGCGGCGCTTCCGGCGGTCGTCGCGGCGGCTGAGATCGATCGCAAGGCGCCGGATAGCAGTGTAGAGATAAGGTAGCCAAGCGTCCTGTCCGCCCACGAACTCGCCACTGCGGACTTTATCCACGAGCTTCACCAAAGCGTCTTGGAACACGTCCTTGGCGTCCTCGTGCGAGCGGGTCTGCTGGCGTGCGAAAAGCAACATCTTTGGGCCATGTTGCACCAGCCATTCACGCCAAGCGGAGGCAGCGGGCGATGCGGGTGAAATCGCAGTTGAGGTGGTCATAGGATTAGTCGGGACGTCGTCCATAGAGCGATGGGGTTGCTAAATTTTGTCTGCCACACTGTAAAAATGTGATGGAGTGGCGAGCGCGGAATCAACTCTGCTACAAGGTCGGCCCGGCGAGCTTGCAGGCTCTTTTATAATGCAGCGGATCGACTGGTGTGATCGAGAGCCGGGTGCCGCGCTGGCAGACTAACATCTCGGAAAGCAGCGAGTCCGCCTTGAGTGTTTCAAGCGTGAGCATGTCCTTAAACTTGGAAACGAACTCGAAATCGGTCAGCCACCAGCGCGGATTCTCGGGCTTGGATTTCGGGTCGTGATACTCGCTTTCCTCGTCGAACTGGGTGGGGTCCGGATAAGGCTCGCCGACGACTCGGGCGATGCCGGTGATGCCGGGTGGTTTCGCATTGGAGTGGTAAAAAAGCGCGAGATCGCCCGCTTTCATCTCCTTCCACATGAAGTTGCGTGCTTGGTAATTTCGCACGCCGCTCCATGGCTCGCGCTTCACTTCGGCAAGGTGGTCGATGCCGAAGACGTCAGGCTCGGATTTGATCAACCAGTGGCGCATCAGGTCAGGCGATGGCTTGGATCAGAGCCGACTTGGGAGTGGGCAGCGAGAGGTGCTCGGGCCCGAGTTCTAGGCCTTGCGCCGCGCGGACATCGGCCTCGATGGCTTCGAGCACATCGAGTTCTGGCCGGAAATTCGCGGCGTGGTAAGAGCTTCTCACGAGTGGGCCGCTGGCAACGTGGCGGAAGCCTTTTGCTAGGGCGATGGCCTTGTATTCGTCGAAGGTTTCGGGAGTGACATACTCGACGACCGGAAGGTGCTTGGGGGTCGGGCGGAGGTATTGGCCGAGTGTGAGGACGGTGACGTCGTGGGCGAGTAGATCGTCCATGGCACGGAGTATTTCCTCGGGCCGCTCGCCGAGACCGAGCATCATTCCACTCTTGGTGGCGACCTTGCCGTGGACCATCGCTTTGGCTTTTTTCAAAACCGTGAGGCTGCGCTGGTATTGAGCACGGGAACGGACCAATGGGGTGAGGCGCTCGACGGTTTCGAGGTTGTGGTTAAAAATATGCGGACGGGCGTCCATCACCATCGAGAGCGCCCAATCGCGGTCATTGAAGTCGGGCACCAGCACCTCGATGATGATCTCAGGATTCGCTTGGCGCACGGCCTCGATGGTGTGCTTGAAATGCTCGGCGCCACCGTCGCGGAGATCGTCGCGGGCGACGGCGGTGATGACGACGTGGCGGAGATTCATCCGGCGAGTGGCCTCAGCGACGCGGGCGGGTTCGTCGGATTCCAGCGCGTCGGGCTTGGCGGTTTTCACCGCACAAAATCCGCAGGCACGGGTGCATTTGTCGCCAGCGATCATGAAGGTGGCGGTGCCTTGGCCCCAGCATTCCCAACGGTTTGGGCACTGGGCTTCCTCGCAGACGGTCACCAGTTTTAAGTCGGTAATCAGAGATTTCGTGGACCAGAACGCCGGATTGTTCGGTAGCCGGACCTTGATCCACGGGGGCTTTTTATCCCGGTGCAATGCCGGATCCATCTTCATTTTCGGGCCACAACTGCTCATCTGGCGGGAAACTAGGCTCGCGAACCACAGCGGGAAAGCGGAAAACGGGGAAGAATTTCAGTTTCCAGTGATGCGGGCTTTGTCCATGATCCTTGGAGTGAATTCAGCACCACTTGGATTTTTCGACTCGGGGGTCGGCGGACTGACCGTCGTCCGGGCGGTGCAGGAACTCCTCCCGGCGGAAGATATTCTGTATCTGGGAGATACCGCGCGGCTGCCGTATGGCTCGAAAAGCCCGGAAACGATCCGGCATTTTGCGGATGAAGATGTGCGTTTCCTGATTTCCAAAGGAGTAAAAGCGGTCGTCGTGGCTTGTAATACGGCCACCGCCCATGCCTTGCCGCAGCTTCGTGAGCATTACCGAATTCCGATCCTCGGCGTGATCGAGCCGGGCGTGGAGGCGGCGCTTGCTTGCCCGAATGCCGAGCGCATCGGCATCATCGCCACCCGTGGCACCATCGGCTCCCACGCTTATCAACACGCGCTCGCCTCCCGGAAAACGGGCCTGATCATCCACGGTCAGGCCACGCCATTGCTTGTCCCATTGATTGAGGAAAACTGGATCGAGCACCCGGCAACGCGCTTG
>JAYUHS010000201.1:0-1100 GCA_043766715.1 Luteolibacter sp. | reverse complement strand
CGCGTGCGGATGATGCGAGCCGAGCCACCGCAGACTTCCGGTCGGGAATCGATGCCGGGATGGGCGTCCGCCACTTCCATAGCGACGAGCGAGAGCAGCCGCATTTGATCACCTTTGGGCAAATGGAGAACGGCCTCGCGGATGTCATCGTAAGTGGTGATCATGCCGTGAGGGTATCATGGATTGCGTGAAATGAAGGTCTTTTTTGGCTCTGGACTACGAACGAAGATTGACCGCGCGGGAAATTTTGACAGCGGACCCGTGTTCGCTATGGTCCCGCCCTTCCCACGAATAGCCCCTTTTAAACCATGAGCGAATCCACCGTCGAAAAACACAGCTTCCAAGCCGAGATCCAGCAACTCCTCGATCTCGTCGTCCACTCCCTCTACACCGATAAGGAAATTTTTCTCCGCGAGCTGATCTCAAATGCCTCGGACTCGATGGAGAAACTCCGCCACATCGAGAGCACCGAAAAGGACATCCACAGCGCCGGTCTGCCGTTGGAAATCCATATCACCACCGACGCTGAGGCTAAAACGATCACTCTATCAGACCACGGCATCGGCATGACTCGTGAGGAGTTAGTCAAAAATCTCGGCACCATCGCCCACTCGGGCACCAAGACCTTCCTCAAGAGCATGAAGGACAGCGGCAGCAAGCCGGGAAACATGATCGGCCAGTTCGGCGTCGGCTTTTACTCGGCCTTCATGGTCGCGGACATGGTGAAGGTCCACACCCGCAGTTGGCGCAATGACGGCGAGGCACTGGTCTGGACGAGCGACGGGAAAACCGGTTACGAAATCGAGGATTCCCCCGGTCAAGAACGTGGCGTGAAGGTGGTGATGCACCTCAAGGAGGACCTCGCCGAATACGCGGATGAGACCCGCCTCAAGCATCTGATCGAGACCTACAGCAATTTCGTCGGCTTCCCGATCTTGCTCAATGGCAAGCGCATCAATGAAGTCGAAGCACTCTGGCTGAAGAACAAATCAGAAATTTCCGAGGACGAATACAAGGCGTTCTATCAATTCACTTGCAAGGCATGGGACGAGCCTGCTTACCGCCTGCATTTCAGCGCGGACGCACCGATCGCTATCAAT
>JAYUHS010000200.1:0-8561 GCA_043766715.1 Luteolibacter sp. | reverse complement strand
CTCAAGGCCCTGCACCTCGACCACCTGTTCGGCTCGGCCGCCGGCGGTTGCACTCCAGGCGCGGAAATCGAAGTCCTGCCCTCCCGCTTCCCCGCCTCCGAGGGCTGGAATGCCAACAAAAAACTCGGCCAGTCCGTCGCCTACCGCGCCATCGATCGCGCCATCGAGCTCGCCGACCAATACGGCATCGCCCAGATCGCCGTGGACAATTGCTTCCACTACCTCTGGGGCGGCGGCTACGTCATGGAAGCCGCCGAGCGCGGCTACTACGCCTACACCAATTGCACTTCCACCCTCGCTGAAGTCGTCCCCTTCGGTGGAAAATTCCCCACTCTCGGCACCAACCCGCACTCATGGGGCATCCCTGCCTACGAAAAAGGCGGTGCCCCCATCGTCATGGACTGGGCCACCGCCACCGTCGCCATGGGCCGCGTCCAAGCCTTGAAACGCGAAGGAAAATCCCTGCCACCCGGTGCCGCAGTCGATCAGGATGGCCAACCCACCACCGATCCGAACCAAGTCGCCGCCCTCCTCCCCTTTGGCGGTCACAAAGGCTACGGCATGTGCCTGCTCAACGAAATTTTCGGCGGTCTCATCGGCGGCTCCATCCCCACCCTCCGTGGTCGGAAACTCGAAACCCCCGGTGAAAAAAACACCGCTGTCTTCTATTTCCAGATCGTCCATCCCGACGCTCTTAGTGGAGGTGATTTCGCCCACGGCCGCAGTCAGAAGGAAAACCTCAAGGCAGTGATCGACGACGTCCTCGGCCACGGCAACGACGGAGCGATGCTCCCCGGTCAGCTCGAGTCGGGTTTCCGCAAGCGATCCGACGCCGCCGGTGGTCTTCTTTTCACCGATGCCGAAGTCGCCGAGTTCAACCAAATCGCCAGCGAACTTGGAGAACCTCTATGGGATATTTCCAAGCTCTCCAGAGCATAACTGCGAAAGGTATTTGAGGGTCCCCATGACCCCAAAAAAAACATCCTGAAGCCCTCGCGAGCTTCAGGATATTATTACCTAGTCTAATTTAACATTCAGGCGCGGCGGCGCTTCAACATCGCCAACACTCCGAGACCAGCCAACGCTGCAACAGTGGGTTCAGGAACCGCCTCAGCATTGAAGCTCATGCGATCATAAAATGCGCCCGATGGCAGAATCATCTTCGACACATTGAGGAAACTCCCCGGTGCATTCGACACCGTGAACCCTGATACCGTCTCATCCAGTTCGATGAAACCGATCAGATTATCCACCGCATCATAGAACAGGACATTCGTGCCGAAGGCGGGATTGCCCCCAGACTGTGGAATATTCCCAAACGTGCTGTTGTCCAAAGTCACACCGAAGTTACTCAGGTTCAACGCACGACCGAAGGTAAACATCACAGGGCCGTTCGTCCCATCCAGTGCATTTCCGGAAATCGCCGGACCGTAGCCAGCGGCAGAAGGATCTCCCAACAGAACCGTCGAACTGACATCTGGCCGAAAACCAGGTCTTACTAACGGGTCACCGAATTCATCTTCGGTTTCCCAGTAAGCATTTTGGACAGTCACCTGCGTCGGAAGCGGAGTCCCACTCGTGGTGGCAGCATTGACACCTTCGAATTCAAAGGTCGTCGCCCCATGGCAGGCAGATCCAACTACGACACCAGCAGCAATTTTAACTAATATAGATTTCATACGAAAATATAAGTGATCGATTTACTTAGCCCCACCGAGGGCGGCTTGCATGGCTTTGAAAAACACATCCGTGTTATCCATCGTACCTGCATAGAGGCTGCTTCCACGGCCAAAGGAATAAACTGGCACATCGGCAGCCGTATGGGCCGCACTGGTTCCTGCAATCTGCCCGGTGATGGTATAGCCGTTGGCATCGCGATTCAGCGGGGAGGTCGGGAGCTGACTCACATTCGCCCCATAAGACGTTCCGGTCGTGGGCTGTTGGCTATCACGGATTGGAAACGGGTTGGTGAGAAAGTCCTCTTTGCGATCCGCGTTGGCCGCGTAGCCGATGATCATCCGGTAATCGATGTCAGTGGTGACAGGAAATCCATCCGCTGCGATCGAATAGTTAGGGAAACCAGCGGCTTCGTATAGCCCAACACTCGCTTGGCTGGCTGCCGCTGTCGCCGTAGTCGCCGCTGCTGCGACCTGCTGTGCATTCGTCCGGGTGGAACCACCGTTGATGGCGATGCCGGCACACTCGTGGTCTGCGGTCACGATGACTAACGTGTTCGAATTCGCTTGGGCGAAGGTCTTGCAAACACCCACCGCATTGTCGAACTCGATGGTGTCGAGAATCCAACGCTCCGAGTCCATATTGTGAGCCTGCTTGTCGATCGAAGCACCCTCCACCATCAGCACGAAACCTTGTGGAGTATTGTTGAGCACTTTGAGCGCCTTATCAGTCATTTCATCGAGCATCGGTTGGTCAGGGAAACCATAATCCTGCACAAGTGGATTCCCAGTAGTAGAGCCAGCAGGCACCACACCACGACGGCCGTTAATCTTATCGAGCGACACGTTCATATTGGAAAACGAGAACAGGCCGATTAATTTTTGGGTAGAGTTCGGTATGAGATTTAACGCGGTCCGATCCGGAGTGTAGGTGAAGCCAGCAGTTTGGAAATCACCTAGCAGATCACGGCCGGTGTCAGTGGAGTTGCCAGTTGCGACGCCCCACGCAGTGGACAGTTCGGCAGGAAGCGCGTAGTCCGTATTGGCAGTGGCACGTGCACTGCCCACAGTGGACGATGGAAGAAACCACTTACGACCGCCACCGAGTAGGACCTTGAGTCCACTTTTCACGGTGGTCTCGTCGAGGTATTGATCACAAATGCCAGTGCCGGCACCGCGGTCCGAAGTGTGAGAGCCAAACGCTCCTGGAGTCGCATCGAAAACGTCTGAGGTAGTGACAATGCCGAGAGCTTTGCCTTGTGTCCGGTGGAGATACTCGCCGATGAGTTCGACCCGTGGATTATCAAACCGATCAATGGTATCGTCCGGGAAAACACCCTGCTGGTTGTTATTCGCCTTATTGCCCGTGGAATAACAAGCAGCGCCGGGAGCAGAGTCAGTGACAATCGAATTCAGCGAACTGGTTTTCACGATGCCAGTATTCGGAAAGGTATCGGTGACTAAATCATCCACAGCCTTACCCTGCTGCACACCGCGACTCATGATGCGAGCTGCGGTCCGATGGCCGATCCCCATTCCATCACCGATACAAATGATGATATTTTTCGCTTTGGTGCCACCATTGGTATTGATTGCAATCACCTCAAAATTTCCAGAAGCAGTGACGACGCTAGAGTCGCTCTGCGTCGCCTCGACGGTGAATGTATGGTTCCCCGGCGTGGAGTTTGAATAAGCGCGGAGGGTCGGAGATATGCTATTGGCTGGAAGACCCGCAGCAGTAGTGGGAACGAGTGTGATAGGTCCTGAGATTAAGACCCCATCCACCTTAAAAACCGCACTGGTGATGGTTTGTCCGGCATCTGGACGGACCGTGGCTTGGATGTCAAACCTCTGCCCAGGTAGAAAACGGGCGATGATGGGTGGCGTCGGATCACCAAAAGTGAACAGGGCGCTGGGAGGAGTCAGCCGTGACACCGCAGGGGCGGCGAAGGCAGATCCGGCGAGAATTGTCACCGATAGTGCAAATGCAGTGGTGAGTAGATCAAGACGAGTAGTTTTCATATAGTTGTATTAGCTTTTGGGGAGAATGGTAATTTATTTAGTGATATTTTCTGATGGCGTGAGAAGCATGCGAACGAATGAGGTTTCTGAATTATTCGAGCCAGTCACGAGGGAGAGGACGCCGGTCAGCAGCATGGGCGCTGCGGAAAACGGAATAGATTCATCAGGATTTCCGGGAATCGTCACCAGCACATGAGTGGCTGGGATATCATCGCAGAGCCCGTATTCTTCTGGTTGCGGTTTGAGAGGAACGGGAGCGAAGATGATATTACGTTTATCCGCCCGGCGCATTTCGCCCATGAAACCGAGAATTCTCACTCGCTTCCCATTGAGCGAAAGCAGCTTGGCACTCGGCTCAAGACCACGCGGACCTACGGGGAGTTGATAAAACTCTTTGAAACTAATCTCCTCGACGCCCTCCGGCAGCGGAGGAAGTTTGAGATCTGGTGCTGCCTGGCTTGGAGCTTGATGAGTCGCGTTCAGCATTTCTGCCAGTTTCTCTTGGCTGACTCGGGTGCGCCGTTCCGCGGGTGGCTGCGGGGCGGAATGGTCGTGATCATGGTGCTCTTCCGAAAACGAGCTTTGGACGCCAAAAACGCTGCTAAGGCATACCATCATTACTGTACCGTTAGTTTTTATTAGTTGTTTCATAGTAAATCAATCATCAGTCAGGGGACTACGGTTACAAAAGTAGCGCGATGGGTTAAAACCTTTCTCTTCTGACGTGCTCGATCTGTAATGGACCCAGATTCAAGGGCCTAAAATTTTATCGTCACGACATTGTCATGTGAAACTATTGTCAGATTCGCGTGCGTGCCATGAAACGGAAATGACACGTAATTAGGCGACTGAGCGGACTTCCAAATCGGCAACTGCCCTCCTTGGAATCGTCGGGAAGGGAATTTTACAATTGTCAAATTCACTCCGACTGCTACTTCCAGCAATTAGCAAATCCGAAATTGCTCTGGATACTCCCCTCACCCAACGAGAATGATATGGCTCCCCCTGACCACTCCTCAACCTCCATGATTATTGTCGGTGTCGTTGCCTCGGCCATCGCCGCACGGTTTGCGTGGCGGAGCCGGTCAGTGATTGGTCAATTATTTCTCATCGTCATCACTCTCTGCTGTTTAGTGCCTACTGGAGTTCTGGTGGCAGGTATGAATCCTTGGCTAGTGGATGCTCGTTACCGGACTTATCTCCAGTTTTATTGGAGCATCCGCCGTAATATGACCCACGCGGACGTGATTGCGGTGATGAACGATTTTTATCCGCAGAACGATGTGAGATTACCTCCGATCATTATTGAGGATAAATCATCGAGCCTCAGCTTTTTGATGAACCCTGAAGGAAAATCCGAACCGAATCAGGAGGAAATTTCACTCAAGATGGAGGACGGTAGGGTCATCGGCACAAGATACATTCCCGACCGGGATATACAAAAAAATGGGGAGGCGATCTCTCGCCCCCCGATACTCCGATAGTGCTTGATAGCGATTGCCGAGGCGACTCAGCTCGGAATCAAGCCCTGCACGGCATCTCGTTCTTCGAGTAGCTCGCCGATGGTCAGGTCGATCTTGCTCTGGCTAAAGGCATCGACCGGGACGCCTTGGACGACTTCCCACTTCCCACCCTCGAGGGTGCGGATCGGCATCGAGGCCATGATGCCTTTTGGGATGCCATAGGACCCGTCCGAGCTGACGGCCACCGAGTGCCAATCTCCGGCCGGAGTCGGGGTGATAAGGCTTTTCACGGTATCGAGCGCTGCATTTGCGGCAGAAGCGGCGGAGGAAAGTCCGCGTGCCTTGATGACTGCGGCACCCCGCTGCTGGACGGTGGCGATGAACTCGCCTTGGAGCCATTCGTGGTCGGTGATGACCTCGGTGACGGGCCGGCCACTGATCTTGGCATTGGTGAAATCTGGATACTGGGTGGCGGAGTGATTACCCCAAATGCAGAGGTTGGTGACCTCGGATTGGTGGACTCCCGCTTTCCGCGCGAGCTGGCTTTTCGCGCGGTTTTCATCGAGCCGAGTCATGGCGAAGAAGCGATCTGCAGGGACTCCAGCGGCGTTGCTCATCGCGATGAGAGCATTGGTATTGCAAGGATTTCCCACCACCAGCACTCGCACATCCTTTGCGGCATTGCGGGCGATCGCTTGGCCTTGGCCGGTGAAAATCTTACCATTGATGCCGAGCAGATCGGCACGCTCCATCCCCGCCTTGCGCGGCACCGAGCCGACGAGTAGGCACCAATTCGCATCTTTGAAGCCCTCGTCGAGATCCGCAGTGCCGACGACTTCGTGCAGCAGAGGGAAGGCGCAATCGTCCAGTTCCATCATCACACCAGCAAGCGCAGGCAGACCGGGCTCGATCTCGATGAGGCGGAGATTTACGGGCTGGTCCGGCCCGAAGACGAAGCCAGAGGCAATGCGGAAAAGCAGCGAATAGCCGATCTGGCCAGCAGCTCCGGTGATAGAGACGGTGATGGGTGATTTCATGTTACGAACGGCAACGTACCGGGCCGGGCGCGGTCCGGTCAACTGGCAAGAAACATCAACACAGCGGAAAATACGCGACGCCTAATTCTGGTGCAGGTATTGCCAGATCGCGTCGAACTGCTTTTTCCCTTCGCGATCGAGGACATCGGTTCGCTGGGCTTTAGTTTCCGTGGAGTAGCGGGGCATCTCGGTGCCGGCTTGGTCGGGAGAAATATGGCAGGCGATGCAACCGAGTTCGCACCAACGGCGCATTCCATCCCAACCTAGGGCATCGCCCTAGGTAACGCTTAATTCTCGAAAAACTGCTCTCCGTAATTTAGCGATCTCGGCAACCCTCCATTTTGAGTTCAGGCTTCCCTCCCGCCGTGGATAAGCTAACGGTCCGTTATAGAAAATTTGCCATGATTGATGACGGACAACTTCAACGCGACGGCTATGCCCTGCTTCGCGGAATAATCCCGGCCGAATGGCTGGATGATCTACGCGCCGCCTTCGATGCAGGCGTCATGCCGTCCGACCAATGGCCGGTGCCGCGCGGTGCTGGCTGGCGTCACTCCTTGCTGGACCTTGATCCACTCGTGCAGGCGGTTTGCCGCCAACCGGGAGTGCTGGGCGTGGTCGGCGGATTGATCAGCGAGCGATTTTTCCTCGCACAAGTGGAGGGCCGTGAGCCGTTGGAAGGTGGTGGCCACCAGATGTTGCATCGCGACCTTTCCGCCCAGCGGCCTGGCGACACGGTGAACGCCATCGCCTTTTTCGACGATTATGGCCCTTCGAATGGCGCGACCCGGATCGTCCCCGGCAGCCACCGTCCGGCGCAAGATGAACCACCATTTGACTTCACCGACGAATCCAAGTCCGTGCAACTCTCCGGCTCCGGTGGTGACATTTTGATTTTCGATGCCGATCTAGTCCATGGCGCCTGTCTGAACCCGAGCGGCGCACGTCGGCGTTCCATCCTCATTTGCTACTTCGCTGAGCCACTCTACGCCACCCATCTCGAATCGGTGAATCTGCGCAACATCCGTATGGACACGGCAGACCGGTTCGATCCACCGACCCCTGCCCAATCGTTTCCGTAGCGCCGCTCCGACCTTTGCACCTTGCGGAAAACTCTTCATCCGTCTCAGATTCCCCCTTAAAATTCCCACACTCCAGAGTTGCCCGGCCTCTTCCTAGTTCGCATAAAACCCCAACCTCAACCCTAAAAAATACCCTCATGAAACTACACAACGCCATGTGGCCCGGTCTCGTCGGCAAAGAACCCGGCACCGATCACCCACCCATTTCGCTCGAACACATGCTCGAACTCACCGTCGCCGCCGAGGTCAACGGCCGTAAATTCGACGGCATCGACTATTTCCTCTTCCACCCCCACACCGATCCCGATGCCTCGGACCTGGAAATCCGGAAAATCGCCGATCTCATCGCCAGCCACGGCCTTAAAGTCGGCTCACTCGTCGCCCCCATCTGGCCCGGCACCGTCGGCGACGCCGCCATGGGCGATGCCGAAGCCCGCCGGAAATTCGTCCTCGCCGTCGAGAAAGCCTGCCGCATCGCCAAGATCTTCAACGAACACGGCGTCCGCGAATACGGCATCATCCGTATCGACTCCGCCAGTCCCGTCGCCGACTGGGCAAAGGACCCAGCCGGAAACACCCAGAAAATCGCAGAAACCTTCCGCGAGGCCGGGAAAGTCGCTGAGGCACACGGCGAGCGCCTCGCCGCCGAGGGCGAAATCTGCTGGGGCGGCATGCACTCATGGAAGGCCATGCTCGACACCCTCGAAGCCACCAACATGCCCGGCACCGTCGGATTCCAAGCCGACCTCGCCCACACCTACCTTTACCTCCTCGGCTACAACGCCCCAGAATCCGCCCTACTCAAGGACGGCTACACCGAGGACGAGTTTTGGGCAGCCTACAAGATCATGACCGACGGACTCCGCCCATGGACCCTCGATTTCCACGTCGCCCAAAACGACGGCTCCGTCCACGGCACCGGCTCCCACGACAAGACCGGCCGCCACTGCCTCGCGGACGATCCCAACGGGAAAATCGACATTGCCCGCGCCTCCACCTACTGGCTCAAGGACGCTGCCGACCGAGGCATGAAGCACATTTGTTGGGACGGCTGCATGTTCTCAAATGAGACCCTAGAGAACCCACAAACTTGGCAGCACATCCTCGAAGCTATGATCCAAGTGGATCACGCCCTCTGAGTCGCTCCTAGTCTAAGGCTCTCCTCATGCTCCCATGACCTCATTGAGGTGCAACCGATTTCTGGACCGTTTTTTTGTTTAGATAAGAGAATGGGTTTTGGCCTCGAACTGGGCGGGGGTCCGGTAGGCGAGGGCGGAGTGT
>JAYUHS010000199.1:0-47175 GCA_043766715.1 Luteolibacter sp. | reverse complement strand
GAAACTGTTACAGGTTTTGTAGCTGGTGATGTTACAGTAACCAATGGTACCATAGGCAACTTTAGCGGAACGGGAACAACCTATACATTTAACGTAACACCGGCTACTAATGGAACAGTAACAGTAAATGTTGCTGCAAATGTTGCCCAGGATGCAGCAGCTAATGGCAATACAGCAGCTACACAGTTTACTATTACTTATAGCATTGTTACAAATAATAATGACTATTATCGTTCTATAACCTCTGGCAATTGGAATGATGTAACAACATGGGAAAGCTCGCCTGTTGCTGACTTTAGCACTGGAGTTTTGAATTGGAGGCTTTACAAAGAATGGGGGCATCGCCACGTTCCCGCCCGTTCAAGGAGAGGTGGTCGAGTGGTCTATGGCACCTGATTCGAAATCAGACGTGGGGTAACACTCACCGTGGGTTCAAATCCCACCCTCTCCGCCATTTTTTAAACCCGGGAGGATTATTTCCGCATGTCCGGGGACGGCGGAAAGCTCGGCGAGCGTTTCTAGGGAGTCCGCTTGGTCGGCAATGAAAGTGCGGGTGGCTTGGATCTTCTGTTCGGAGCGGGGGATCCTCTCGGGATTGGCGAATGAGTCGTGAAGATTTTCTCGCGCAAAGCCGCAAAGCCGCAAAGGAAGAAAAGGTTTTGGCGGTGGAAATGGGGGAATAATTCAAAACGCCAAGTCGCCAAGAACGCCAAGGTTTAAGATCCGAAAATCCAAAGCCCAAGTCTTCCCAAGTCTTCCCTTGTCTTCCCTTGTCTTCCCTTGTCTTCCTTGGCGTCTTGTATGGCGGTGAAAAAAATTCCCTCCCATGACGCACCTCGCAGGTCCTCTCCCTCCCGCAGCGCGGCCACGCGACCCATCCGGGATGGACGGACGGGCCGCACGCCCGCCGCGAGGTGCGTCCGGGTTGCCCCGATGAGCTCGCGAGCCGCTGCGGAGGTCGTCCGGGGTGGACAGACGACTCGCACGGCGGCCACGCGACTCATCCGAGCACGCCGGACGGGGTAAAATCCCGCCGCGCAGGTCGTCCGGGGTGGACCGACGACCCGCACGGCCGCCGCGCGACCCATCCGGGCATGCCGGACGAGGTAAAATGCCGCCACGGAGGTCATCCGGGCTGCCCGGACGACTCGCACGGCTGCCGTGGAGGTCGGCGGAGCATCCCGGGGTGCCTAGAAATCTGCCGTTACAGCCACTTTCCCACGCCGCGCCCGCCCAAATCGGGAATTCCTTGAATTTCGCGACCCGCGAGCGGCTTAGCGGTGAAAAAATCTTCAATCCGCTTCCGAGATCACCGTCTCCGCCTGCCATGGGCCATTGAGCGGATGCCACAGCGCGGACCAATACCACGCGGAAACATCCGTCCATGAAGCGCCATTCTGAAAACTGGTGATCCGTTCGTGGACCAGCCATCGCTCGCCCTCACGGGTCGCATGAAATCTTGCCCACTGGCTACCGTCGCCATGGCTGACGGTGAGGGCCTCAGTCGTCTCAAATCCCGCTGCGCGCAGGCAGTCACGAGACGGGTGCAGCCGCCGGGTCGCCACGTTCACCCGCCGCAAGATGACCTGATCCTTTCCCCATGAATGACTGGAAAGCGTCCCGGGAAAGCTCCGTGCAAACGCCGTCTCCGTAGCCGTTAGTGGCAACGGATGCAGTGGCAGGGAGAGTCCTTGAAAGGTAAAAAGCGAAGGTTCTTGCGCGAGATCCGGCGGGCCCGGCGTCCTCGCTGTCGCCATGTCCAACAACGGGGCCAACCCGGCTGCACAGACTAACAAACCCATTTCCCAACGGGTCGAAATAACGGTAGATGGCATGGAAACCGCCGGCCGCGCCCTTCTTGAAATCGCCAGCCACAGCGGTAACAGCACGACGATGAAACTCAGTAAGCCAATACCATCATGCCCTAACATCATCTCTGGCAGACGCCCAGTTTCCTTCACCGCAAGCAAGGCCGCTCGCACGATATTCGCCGGGATGACCAGAACCACGGCGGCGAATCCTCCGATGATCGTCGCCCGCCACGTCAAGCGATGAATCGCCGCCAGCGCCATCGCCGCCGCAAGGGCATACCACAACATCCGCACTCCACAGCACGCAGGGTCCACCCCGATCACCTGCCCTGCCAACTCGATCTGCGTGCCGCTGCGGAAGGCCACCAAACTGCCGAGTTGCAACAATTTCACCGTTCCTTCCGCCGCAACTAACCGCAGCGGATAGCCGAGGAAAAATTGCATCGACGCCACGACCGGAAGTGACAACACCAACAAACCAACCAACCCCGCGCGGCGATGGATTCCATAACTCACCGCAAGTCCAGAAACTGCCAATCCAGCCCGCAACATCGGCGGGAGCCAGTGGATACCCAGCACGGATAACAGCAGCAGCGCCGCACCGCCGACACGGGCATAACTGCTCGCATGCAGCGCATCGCGGTCTCGCCAAGCGAGCAGCAACGCCAGCGCAAGAGTCAGTAAGCCGAGCGGTTCGTCACTGCCATCATCCAGCCGCTTGCAGAACCACCAAATGACTGGTGAGCAGGCGCACAACTGAAGCCATCCCAGGTGCAGCTTCCATGGCCGGCAAGCACGATCGAGACCGGTCGGGTTAAGTGAAATTGGATTCATCTTTCCTCCTGTGATCGAAGATCCCGCTGACGTTGCAGTGCCAGTAGCACCACCAGAAACGCAATCAGCCCGATGCTGCCGGGCTCCGGCACTGAAGCGTTCTCAACCATCGCCGAGTGACTAGCCATCGCCGACTCACTGACCCCGAGCGGTAGCGGCAGCGGTTGCTTCACCGTCTGTGCCAGCCCCTTGAAATCTCGCGGAGTTTCATCGACTGCTAGAAATGAAGTGTAGGGCGTGAGCAGCGAATAACTGAGGCCCAGCGCGGTGATTTCCCGGATCGATTCATCATCCCGTTTCATGTCCATTAGTTTCCGCACCCGTTCCCGCGCCCATAGCAGCGGTAGGGCGGGATGTTCCAGTCCCGACGCGGCGGCGGCTTCTGTGAGATCGATGGATTTCTCAAACGCCACTCCATTTCCGCCGATGCCGCGGACGATGATTTTCCCTTTCGGCTCACCCGTCCAAGTGCCGCTGACCATCAACGGGCGGGCGGCAAAAACATCGGGATACGGGTCCGGCTCTAGGCTCCCCAAGACCACGCCCTCGGCAGTGATCTGGACCTTCGCCAGCACTGGATTCGACACCATTTCGCGGAACGCCGCAGCGACCGGGGCGGCTTCCTTACCGATGGTGACGACGAACGGCTCGCCCCCACCCGCCCGGGCCACACTCTCTAGCAACTCGCGATTCACCGAAGAACCGATGCCGAATGCAAACAGATTCGCCGTGCCGATGTTCGCTCTAACGAGAGCGCAAGTCGCCGCATCCGCCGTGATAAATCCGTCGGTGAACAGCAAGATCGAGCGCGAGCGGTTTTCTCCGCCGGGCAAGGCGAACGCACACTGGAGCGCTGCTTCGAGTTCCGTGCCACCCTGCGAGGTTTGACTGTCGATAAACCCGCAGGCCAAGTTGAGATTTGCGTCATTTGCAGCCAGAGGAGTTTCAGAAAGCACACCGCTGTCGGTAGAGAAACGAATGACGTTGAACGTGTCATCCGCACGCAGTCCCTTCACGAGGTTCTTCAATAAGTTCTTTGCGGTGTCCAAAGGGAAGCCCGCCATCGACCCGGAAACGTCGAGCACCATCACATAGTCACGCGGCGGAATCTGGTCCAGCCCCACGCGCGGCGGCGGCGCAACTTGGAGCAGGAAATGATTCGCCGCCGCCCCGCGATGCAGCAGCAGGCCCGCATCCACTTGGCTGTTCCCCAATTTCCAACGCAGGATGAAATCTCGGTTTGCCAACTCCTCGCCGGACTTGGTGTCGATCTTGACTCCCGCCCGGTCCTTGCCCTTGAAATCCACCGCCACCGGATGGCTCGGACAAGTCACTTCCGCGAGCGGCAGCGTGGTCGTTAGTGAGGCATTCAGTGTAAATGTCGCGGGACTCTTCACACCGGTGTGAAGGTGCGGATTTGCAGTCCAAGTTTCTCCAGCTCCTGCCGAGATCCTGCCGACGTAACGCGGACCGACCACCGTGGGGAAGACAAATTCGTAGGTGGAATCCACCGCCGGAATCGTCTCGGTCCAATCGATTTCCACATCGACATCGTCACCCGGAAGTAGATTCGCCACGGACATCTTGAAGACGTTCGGCCGATGCTCCTCCAGCAACGCAGCCGTCTTTTTCTGCGCCTTAGCCGCAAGATACTCCGCCTTCGCCTTCACCGATTCTTGGATCCGCGCGGCGATCACCCGGCCACCCGTCCTCAACGTCATGCCATGCACCGCCGCCCGGGTGGAAGCTGGGAAAACATAGATCGCCTCGATCGGCACCTTACCGGAATTTGCATAACGCTGGCTGAGATGCACCCGCGCGATAGTGCCGTCGATGGTGACCGTGGCAGCAGAAGACTTCAGCGGCAGCGTATCGTTAGAGACATCATCATCCTTCCCGATTACTTGGAAATACGGTGACGACGACCCACTCCCTTCGGAGTGAGAGTTCGAATAGAGGAGTCCGTAAACGATGACGAAGTAGGAAATGCGGAGCAGTGCTTTCATGGTGGGTGGCGGAGTTGACCCCACCACTCAATTGCCAACGCATGAAACGCAGATAAAGCTTGTGTGAAATTTCTAAGAAGACGCGAAAAACGGCCTCCTCAGTTTCCCGAAGAAGCCGTTTGGCAGGTAGATTTCGTTAGTTTACTTAACCTCAAAGCGGAAGAACTTCTTGTCGCCCACATCGATGGTCAAGCGCCAGACATACATCATTGCGTCGTTGGTGACACCGGGAGTCAACCTTCCATCAATAGGACCACCTTGGGGGTTGGTCCGGAAATTACCGGCGGCATCCAGCATCTTTACGTCTGACGACTGGAAATCGTTATCGTTGGCGACGAAGAGGAAGAAATCATTCGCAACCGGTGTGGAAAGGTCCGGGACCAGCGACATGCCTTCGATTTTTTCGTTGAGCGTGTTAGCGTTTGCTGGAATCGTCGTATTTAAACCGAATTTTCTGAGATCATCCTGTTGGAGCATGTTGATGATTTCAGCAGTAGTGGCCGTCTTGATTTCAGGGAGAAGACTACCTGCAGGACTGATTTGCTGCTCAATTGCATCGTATTGCCCCAAGATGTTGGATGCTGAAGCGAAATCAACCAACTGCACCGACTTGAACAGGATCGGCGTGGAGTTAAGTTTCCCAAGCCCGTTGCCGTCGCGAGGTAACATTAGGAACGAGGTGCTACTCAGCGCGACGATCTCCGATTGAGCAGCGGTGCCATCCGCACCAGAACCATCCGCGTTGAGATCAATTTGCGGAAGTTTCACCACATACTCTCCAACAAGCACCGGATTCTCACGGCTAACACCGACGATGTCATAGACAAACAGTCGGGCGTTGTTGCGAGTTTGTTGCTGAGAACCATTGGTGTCCTGCACTGTCGCACTCTGGAGCATGGCGAAAAGGCGGGTGCCATCAGGAGTGACGGACATTCCCTCAAGTCCTTGATTGTTGCGACGCCCGTTAGTCGGTGCAGCGGTCGAGTCAAAATTCAGCGTTGTCCTAGGTCGGTGAGGACGCGCCGCTTCCGGTAGCTGGGTGATGCCCTTGATTTGCTTCGCTGAATCAAACCGAGCGATATAGGCACCATACTCATCCGCTACAAAACCTGAGCCGTCTTCAAAAAGATGCACGGCCTCAGCGTCGAAACTCAACAAACTTTCTTGCGCACCACCTTGGCCATTCGCTGCTGTGACCGTGCCGACCGTTTGGCCACCAAAGAGCTGAGAGATTCCTGTAGGATTGAGACCACTGGTGAATTTCATTTTTTCTCCATCCTGATAAGTGAACTTGGTGGAATCAAGATAGGCCATGGAAACCTGGTTCTGCGGGACTGGCCCGAGGCCGTAGTATGGGGTGAATGTAAAGCCTACCTTGTGCAAACGGGCAGAGTAGTTAGATGAGCCATCCCCATATCCCCGGTCCGGCAAAACGTTGAACTTACCGCTAAACTCTCCAGCAGTCCATGCCCAGTCAGAAATAGAAAGGCCGGAGGAGGCACCTTGCGTTTCACCAAACTTGTCGAGGCTCTCTCCTGTGAGACGACCAACTCCGACAAGGCCCTCGTTCACCACGCGGACACCACCAAGCGATGCTCCAGCGGTGACAGGACCGGAAGTGTTCGGCGTGACATAAGACGGGGACGGACTGGGCACCGAAGGACCCACACCCTGTAGCGCATAGCTAACTGCTGTTTCTGGTCCATTTGCAACCGAAGAGGCGACCGTGTAATCTAGGCCTAAAATTGCCGGCGTCCATCTGTTTAGATCGGTAGAAACCAACATCTTAGCAGTCACACTACCGGTATTAGTTAGCCGAGTGAAATTTAAGACGCTCGTTCCATTGTTAGTAGTTATTTGCGGTGGGTGTCCACTATGCTCGCCACGGTTTGGATTCTGATTGAAATAATACTCTAAACCGTCAGTCAATCCGTCACGATCTGTATCAGCACCGAAGCCACGCGAAGAATAGCCCTTAGCCGCTAGCCAGAGGCCGAAGTCCAGAGGACCAGCCATAACCGCAACGCCGGGCGAGCCGAGTTCATTCACATCATTTGCCGCTGTGAATGCTCCGTTGATGCCTGGAACGCTTTTGAGTGTGAGAGCGGCAACATTTAATCCAGCAGCATTGTCAAAAGTGGCAAACGGCACAGATGTCGAAGAAGCACCGAAGGAGACGTTCGCCCGGCGAATCCCACCACCATCGTAGAGATTCACAGCGTCGCCCCCCGAACTAAGGCCGATGCTGCCGCCGCTGTATCCACCAATCTGGAGCGTTGATGCAGAATCTACACCCAACCAAGTGTTCCGAAATAAAGTCCGGGTATTCGTAAGATTGGCAGTTTCTACGAAGACCACAGACTCGCCAGGCGCGATACTAGAAACACCAGTTAGCGCAACCGCCGCAACAAATGACTCCGAGCTATCGTCCACCTTCCATCCATTGAGATCCACAGCTCGCCCTCCGGTGTTAGTCACCTCGAACCAATCTGCAGCGACGGGGCTATTGCCACTACTCCAAGGTGCCACTTCTGTGACGACTAGATTTCCGGGAGCAGAAAAACCCGGTGAACCAATTTCATTTGGACTATTCGCCGCTACAATCGCACCGTTCGAACCAAGAGTGCTCAAAGCAGTGATCGCACGATCATTGGCACCTACCGTGTTATCAAAGGTCGCAAATGGCGCGGTGCTAGGAGAAGCGCCAAAGGTGACCGCCGCTTGCAGCGTTCCAGATGCGCTGAAGAGATTGACCGCATCCCCACCAGAACTAAGACCGATGCTCGCACCAGAGTAGTTACCTATTTGAAGGCGTGCGGGTGGATTCCCGCCAAACCAATTGGATCTAAGTAAAGCGCTTTTTCCTACAAGATCAGCTGTCTCAATAAAGATGACTGATTCACCCGCTGCAATTTCTGTGATCCCACTCAAAGCAACAGCAGTCGCGAACGAGGACGAGTTGTCATCGACTTTCCAATTCTCAATGTTGACTGTCTTAGAGCTGACATTGGTCACCTCGAACCAATCCGCTGCTAGAGGGCTGTTTGCGACTGTGCTAGCCCATGGCGCGACTTCTGAAATCACTAGCGCAGGTGGAGGCAGGACTTCCGTGGTCTGGTCAATGACAGACAGTGTGAAGTTGACAAAGGCATCCGGAGTGGTTCCCACCGTAGAATCGTCAACGTTTACCACAACCTGATAGCTAGCTTTGGCTTCGAAGTCGAGAATCGTTCCAGCTTTAAGAAATAAACTGGTTCCGTTGATCTCAAATGAAATGGCATCAGCGCCTGACAAGCTTAGCGAGTTGAGGCCCAGTCCATCATCGGTCACAGCAATATCACCCAGCTTGATCGGTGATGTGGTAGCCGTGTTCTCCTCAATGGAATTCAACGCATTATCCACCACCACCGCATTTGGAGCTTGGTTCGGCGTCATTGATGGCGAGTAAACCCAAAGCTGTGGATGGTCGATGTCACCACCGCCATTCTCGCTGACAATGTAAAGGTTTCCACTGCGATCCATGGTGAGGCCCTCATGCTGTTGCGCCGCAATAGATAAAGGATTCCCCGTATCAGTAGCAAGATTTAGCGTGCTTTGGATGATCCCAGCCCGGTCGATGTTTACGATCCTTGCGTTCTCTTGACTCAGCACTAAGAGATTGCCCACTTGAGGCTGGCCAGTTAGCGCAGGAAGATTTGAGACCGCGAATACATCTGCCACATCGGTCATTCCCAGAAAGGCTGGATCGAAAAGATCAGTAGAGTTGGTCGTGGTTGAAGATCCGTTAGTGGCAGTCCCTAAGGCAAAATCGACGTTTGTCTGGAAAATACCAATCGGTGAAATTTCCTTCAGGCAAACGAAACCACCTGTTTGCGGATCGTAGGTGACACCCTCCGTCCCGATATTATCAACAAAAGTGCCCAGCTTCACCATTTGGGTATCTCCACGCGAAAGTGTTGTCCCTGCTGCATACGTGCACTTCACCAGCTGGCGGTCACGCTCCTCTGTAAAAACGAACTGCCCCCCGCCGATGTAAGTGATACCCTCTGGATCATAGAAATCAGTACCTTGCGGACCAACTCCTAGGGCAAGCGTCATCGTATCGATCAAAATCCCAGTTTTTGAAACTTGGGTGATGGATTTTCCGCCGTCGCCAATGATAAACAAGCTGTCCGTGTCCCAATTGTAAGTAACTCCGGAGGCCTCTTGGCACAGCACATTATGAATTGGCGTTCCGCTAGGGAGGGCCGTCCGAGTAGGCTCAGGCAGATTATATCGTCCCACTCGGACATATGCATTCAAATCCACGGTTGGAACGTATCCGCTGTAGCCCGGCGATCCTTTACTCGTAACACTCCCCGGTGCCGAAACAGTGTTCAGGTTCGAGCCCGTCGCATTCGTATATGTAGGTGCTACGGTCCCTGACTGGGGAGCCCAAATCATCGCTTGGCCCGTCGCCCCACCAGCGGAGATTCCAGCATGACCGCCAAGTGCCGGACTGCCGTTAAAGCAGGTAAAACCACCCATACCGTAGCTGAAGAAAAATACTTCGGTATCTGAAGCATCGTAAAAACTGATCCCATCATTTTGCTCGAATCCCTGCACAGATGGGGCAGTAAAAACTTTTACCGAATCAGGAATTCCCCATAAGGTGCGGAAGTCCGCAGCAGCAATACCCGTGAAAATCACGGATTCGCCCGGCGCAATTGAGGCACCGGCCGGTATAACGATGGCATTGGTTACAGTCTGCGCGTTATCATTCCATTTAAAATTTGCGAGACTGATGGGAAGACTTCCCGTATTCGTTAATTCCCAATAACTTGCCGCACCGTCGGATTGAATTTCTGTTAAAAGTAGTCGAGCGTTAGCAGGAGATAAGGTTAAGGCACATGCGATCAACGCTGGAGGGAAGAAAAAACGAAGTTTCATAATATTGATAGAAAACAAGCGACCTTATGGCGGCAGCCCAGCGCTGATATTTATCATTACTGGCAACCGTGCTTGCATTCCATTGTGACTATTTCGTCAAAATCGAAATCATCACTCCCTGCGTAGTGAAATAATTGTGGCTATGGTCATCTCACCCGATCGGGAGCGATAGTTGAGCCAGCGTTCCTCCGCCGCTTGCAGGCTCGAGACTGATCGACCCGCCATGGAGTTCTGCCGCTTCTTTCACCAGTGTAAGGCCAAGTCCAGTGCCCTTGCGCTTTGACGAAAGATGACGAAGTGAATAAAACCTCTCAAAAACTTTCTCTCTCGCGTAGTCCGGAATACCAGAACCGTGGTCACGAATCGAGAGCACCGCGCTGCTTTCAATGATCTTGAGTCGTATGGCTATCGTGCTACCGACGGGCGAAAAATCGATAGCATTCTCCAATAGATTCGTCACCGCAGCACGAAGAATGAAGGAGTCACCCCGCAACATAACAGGAAATGAATCTGCAAGATATTCAAGAAATACAATAGCAAGCTCAGACATTGGCCGTGCCTGATCGATGGCGCGAGCAATGATAGAGTGAAGATCCACCTCGCCAGCTTGCTCTAGACTGCTACGTCCTTCGATGGCTGACAGCTCTAGCAGTCTATCGATAAGCCGCTCACTACGGGCCGTTTCCGCCCGAATATTTTCGAGAAATCGTTTGCGCACCTCCACAGGCATTTCCTCGTCCAACAACTCCGCTGCACCACGGATCGCAGCTAGTGGACTCTTAATTTCATGTGTCAGTGTCTGGATGTAGCGTTCAGCATAACGTCGGCCTTCCAGTGCATCTCTCATCGAGTCTAGTGCACGCGCAAGGGTGTTCACCTCGCGCCCAATTCCAATTTTTGGCTTTGCAGGCCTTTCCCCGCGCTCGATGGCCCGAGCGTATTGGGTAATTTTCCCGATGGGATGAAATAGCCAAAGGAACACCACGCCGATCAGAAATAAGATGCCGCCTCCGATTAGTCCACAGGCAGTATAGATGATTCGACGGCGTTCACGGACTAACGGTAACACATCAGCCTGTGGCTTATAAACAGTGAGCACTCCATCGGGGTGAGCAGGGTCACCCACCGGTGCACCCACATACAACACCGAAGTCGCACTATCATTCTCATGGTCCCTACTACTTCGCGCACCATAACCTCCAGCCAAGGTTCGAGCGACATCGAGTTTTGAAGCGAAATTTTGGCCCTCACGCTTTTCATCGTCCGAATCAAAGATAACGAAACCATTCTCATCTGTAAGATAAGCATGAATACCAATCTTCGTTTTTAAATGTTCAAAAATCTGTGCCTTAATCACTCTTCCGTGGACTCCGACGAATGCGTGACGGAGTTTATCAGCACTGAAGTCATGCGCGCTGACATCCTGCTCAACGAATTCTGCGAGTAAGTTTGCTATATCGACCAAGACTTCTTCGGTCGCTTGGAACGTCTGAGGTTCGACCTCAGACAGGAAATGACGAGATAGCTGATAGAATCCAAGGGTGATGATAAACGCAATGAAAAATAGGGTTACCCGAGTAAAGCGCATTTGAGTTTTAAAGCGATAACAAGTAGCCAAGACCGCGCCGGGTTTGGATCAGATCTTCGGCTCCGACACGGACAAGGCGGAGTTTGGCTCGGATAGACTTGATATGTGCATCAATGGTCCGGTCGGTAACAGCACCGGGATCCTGCCAAGCATGGTCGAGGAGTTGATCGCGAGTGAATACACGGCCAGGTTTTTCTAGCAAAACGAGAAGCAGCTTGTATTCATGAGCGGTCAAATCGAGTTTTTCACCATAGCAGTGAATGCGCATCGCGTTGGTGTCGTGATAAAATACTTTCCTATTTACAGGCGCCGGACCGACTTGCAGCACTGGCGTATAGGTCTGCGTGCGGCGCAGGATCGCACGGACTCGGGCAACGATTTCCCTAGGAGAAAACGGCTTAGTCACGTAGTCATCGCCACCGAGTTCGAGGCCGAGAATGCGGTCCACCTCTCCGTCGCGTGCCGTTAAAAACAAAACCGGGATCGGAGAGGTCTCCCGCAACCGGCGACACACATCGAGGCCGGTCATGTCGGGGAGGCCAATGTCGAGAATGGCGAAATCAAACGCTTTCCGCGCTGCGGCTGCAAGAGCATCCGCGCCCGTCAGGGCATGGGTGACCTCGAAACACTCGGTTCCAAGCGCATAAACCAAGGTGTCGGCGATGGCCGGCTCATCTTCTACCAATAGGACGCGAGACATGTTTGGAGTTCACCTCCTCCTTGTGAAATTCCAATGAAGAAAGCATGAAATCTCACACAATTTCTTTACGATTTAGAATGCCGTCGATGAGTGCACTACGTGTATCGATTTTCGTAGTAAGGCGTTTAGCAGATGGATTGGCGGCGATTTCGCGCAGCCGCATGAGTTTTTTGCCACCGGATTGTAAGTCATAGCTGTTGAAACCGATCTTGAAGCGCCGGTCTTCTGCGATCGGTTCACCATTGTAGAGAAATCGAGTGGGTTTGCCCTGCTTGTCAAAATCCAAGTCAAACGGCCAGAGCGTGCGGTCGGAACCGTAATCCTTGCGGTCTTCGCGAACGATTTCGATGAGTTCCGCCGCGCTGACTTCGGCGACGGATAGAAGGTTTTCGTAAGGTAACATCTTCCAACAGTCGATGACCTTTATCTCACCGGGAGCTAAGTCACCAGTTCCGAAGGTACCGTGGAATACGCCGTCAACCGGTGTATTATTGCGCTGGAGTGATTCGCTAAAAAATTGGCAAAACAGTGTGGTGAGGCGACTGCCACGACCTTTGCCAGGAATGATTTCTTTCACATTCCCAAGTTTCCGATCCATTTGTTCTTCGGCTTTTTTCAATTCTGGCTGGGCGAGTTCCATCACGACGGGATCGAGGTCGAAGCGTTTGTCCATCAGCACAGTGAAAGCGCGGCGTTCCAGCAGTTTCCGCGAACTGAGATCAAACGTTAGATCCACACGGCCACAGTTGATGCCGTAGTAGCTGGCTTGAGAACAAATTACACTGCCGACTTCCCAAGAGGGCTTATCCTGGTGGGTGTGCCCGGCGAGGAAAGCATCCACTCCCTCGTTCGCCTTGAGTATTTTTCGGATTGGATTGGCGAAATCGTCTTCATTTCTCCAACCCATGTGGCCCATGACGACGATTGCATCCGCCTTGGCAGCACGGGCATCGGCGATGGATTTGCGGAGAGATTCCGCAGGATCGGTTGGGGAAACGCCAGCCAAGGTTTCGGGCGAGAGCCAGTAAGGTAAGCCCGGGGTGACTAGGCCAATGAGCGCGATGCGAAACCCGCCAACTTCCTTCAACGTCCAAGGAATCACGCCTTTCCAGTTTCCTTCGAACCCACCCGGAGTTCTTCCACCCAGCTGAAGGTTTCCCGTCAGGACAGAGGAATTTGATAACGCGAGGTTCGCTTCGAGTAGTTCGCCACCCCAGTCGAAATCGTGATTTCCTAGGGTCCACGCATCGTAGCCAAGGCGATTCAACAGACCTATCATTAAATTTCCACCGTTGTTCAAGCTTTCGGCAGTTCCCTGATAGACATCACCAAGGTCAACCAATAACGAATCTGGAGAGTCTTTACGCCATTGCCGAATGCACGACGCACACCGAGCAAAACCGCCAACATCAGTCATGCCTCCGTATGTTTGAGTCGGTACGATATGACCATGAATATCGGTCGTGTGGAAAATAGAAACCGTCTTGGTATCACTATTTTCCAACCCAAGCCCGAGAGCGGACGCCCCAAGCCAAGCTCCCGTGCTTGTAAGAAACTGCCGTCGCGTGTGGTCAGAAGTGGACATGACCCACATTCCACACATTTACACGTGAATACAAGCGAGTGGATTTCGGATTGCCGAAAGCGGAAAACGATACATCCTCCCGACCGCACGATGCCAACAGTTTCCCTCATGATTGCCTGCGCCCTTTGGGCTTTGAGCTTTCCTCTCGTAAAGGCTTTACACCTAGAACAATCCCAACGTCTCCCCGGTGTCTCCTCATTATTCTTTGCCTCATGGATCCAATTTGCGAGGTTTGGAATGGGAGCGTTGATCCTATTCCCATTTGCTTTTCGAGGGAGTCGCCCGACAAAGATTGAGATCCGGCAAGGCTTCCTACTCGCAATGTGGGGAGGGATCGCCATGTGGCTTCAGTCCGATGCTCTCGCATACACGGAGGCCTCCACATCCGCATTTCTAACGCAGGCTTACTGTATTTTTCTCCCCCTTTGGACTAGTATTCGCCTGCGGCGCGGACCTGGGACCAAGGTGATCATTGCAACACTCATGATTCTTGTAGGCGGGGCGATTCTCGCAGGACTAAGACCCAATAATATTCGGTTAGGAAGAGGAGAGGTCGAGACGCTCATCGCAGCCTTCATCTTCACGTTCCAGATCCTCACACTTGAAAATCCCCGCTATCAAAAAACTCGGGGCGTGGTGGTAAGCTTTTTCATGTTTCTTGGAATTGCCATTTTGTTCGTGCCAATTACTCTTCTCACGGCTCCTAACATAGAAACGTGTTTTGCCGCAGGAGGGTCGATCCATTCATCGATCATCATTGTCTGTCTCGCGTTATTCTGCTCGGTTGGGGCTTACGTCCTAATGAATATCTGGCAACCGCGAGTCACCGCCACAGAAGCCGGATTGATTTATACTTTAGAGCCAGTGTTCACCGCGGTTTATGTGCTATTCCTGCCAACGATTTTAGGAAGTTTCATTGGTATTCCCTACTTAAATGAATCACTCACGAATCGGATGATCGTTGGTGGGTCTTTAGTCCTCTTCGCCAACTGCTTGATGCAATGGAAATCATCCCCTCACCTGCCCCCCGCAGGGCCGGTTCATTGATTGCCCAAACAGGGCCGACGCATCTAAAAATTTAGGAGGCGCAGGTGGTAGCTGTGATCCTCTCGCATCACCACATCGAGAACCCAGTGGCAGGAGTTCTCCACGCCCCAATGGTCCCGCACGGCGGTGGCGAATTGTTTCACATTCAATTCAAGACTGCTCAGGTAGTAGCGTCTTTCGATGCTTTGGACGCCTTTGATCTCGCCTCACTCCTCCACACAGAAGCGTGCAAATGGAGATGACGAGAATGTCGGTGAGTGCATGATACCGCGTGCGGTTGACACGGGGATCGGGAGGTTCTTTGAGGTGGTCGATCAAAGTGAAGTGGGGTTAATGCGTGTTTGGCCTCCACTCCATCTAGGCATTTATAGAAATCGTACCAGGCCAAAATGTTGCACCTACAGATTATTTTTCTTCCACGTTTCTTGATGCGTTCGGCCACCATCGCTAGTAAGGACCGCGACTTCGAGCGACTTGCAGGCGTCAAACGAATCAACCCCATCGCATCAGTAATTCCACTCCCATTCCCTCCGTCTCCGTCACCTACGCGCAGGACGGCAGTTCCACGCATTCCAACGCGCTGGGCATGCGGCCGATGTAGGAACTCGCTTATGGGAAGCGCGGCGAGCCGAGGCATTTGCTCGGGTCTGATTGATGAAAATACCAAGCCGCGCCCGGAGTGGGACTTACCCGGTGACGAAGTGGGACCTACACGGTGATAAAGTGGAACCTACTTGGTGGCCAAGTGGAACTTACTTGATGGTCAAGTGGGATCTACTCGGTGATGAAGTGGAACCTACTTTGTAGCCAAGTGGAACCTACCCGGTGATGAAGTGGGACCTACTCGGTGATGAAGTGGGACCTACTTGGCGGTCAAGTGGGAGCTACCCGGTGACGAAGTGGGACCTACCCGGTGACGAGGTGGGAGCTACCCGGCGGTGAAGTGGAACCTACCCGGCGGCGAAGTGGGAGCGATCCGGTGGTCGGGCGGGGCTTGGGGGGACCACACTTGGGACGCTTGTTTGGAGAGAAGAACTTGAACCGCCGAGCAGTGGGGAGCACCAAGGGAAGAAGGGCGCTTTAATTTTTTTCAAGGTCGTGAATCCTTGGAACTCTGGGCTTGGCGGTGAAAATAAATGATTTCACTCCGGATTTAGCTTCGGACTTTCCCTGTTCGAGTCACCTCGCTTATTCGCGCAGCCGTTTCAAGACCTCGGGATCCGGGAGCGAACACGAATCGGATTTCCCCGCGAAACGGTAGCGGTTGTTGGCGATTCTGTCGTAAACCCAGTCTCGCAGCGGTTTCGGGATGAACCGGGCGAGCGCCATCACCCGCCACCCGCCGCCGAGGGCGCGGGCGAGTTCCGCTAGCGCATCGCTCTTCATGAAAATCTTCCCGTCTGCCTCGCGCAGCAGGATCATGGTTCCTCCCCGCACCGCCGCGTGTTTTGAGAAACTCATTTCCGCCGCGAGCTTGCCTTGCAATGGAGCGAAGGAAATCCGCCGATGCTTGTCGAAAGCGACGACTCGCCGGACAGCCTTTGAGCAGAACGCGCAGTCGCCATCGAAAAAAAGCACCCATCCCATGTCGGCAACTTAATCGGCGACCCAAACGGACAAAACGAAATTCTTGCCAAGTCCGCTGGATTGGCAAGGCTGTTCAAATGAACGAAAACGAGGTGCCGAGTTCGCGGATCCAAGACATGCCATTTGACCGGCGGCCGCGGGAGAAACTCGCCCTGCTTGGCCCCACCGCGCTGGATAATGCGGAACTCATGGCGCTCTTCATTTCCACCGGGACCAAGGGCCGCAGCGCGATCGACATCGGCCGAGATCTCATCGGTAAATATGGGTCCATGGGTGCGCTCGGCGGCGTACCGGTCTCAGAACTCTCTAAGGAAAAGGGCTTGGGCCTAGCAAAAGCGTCGAAACTCGCCGCAGCCTTCGAGCTCGGGACCCGAGTCGCACGGGAGCAACTACAAGCATCTCCACTCGATACCCCCGAGCTAATTCACGATTTTTTCGGCCCGCAGATGCGCCATTTGAGTCAAGAACAAGTCCTTTGTGCCACGGTGGATTCGCGGCTGCGGCACATCGGCACCACCGTCGTCTCGGTAGGAACCGTCAGCGAGGCCACTGCCCACCCTCGGGAAGTGCTGCGACCGGTGATCACCCGGGGAGCTTACGGTTTCGTGCTCGTTCACAACCACCCCTCGGGCGATCCCAGCCCCAGCCGAGCCGACGAACGAATCACCGTGAATCTGGTGGAAGCCGCGAAACTGATGCAGGTGACATTTCTCGATCATGTCATCATCGGCAGACCTTCAAGCGGACGTTTGCCATATTATTCATTCCGCTCCTCCGGGGTGATCCCCTGAGTTGCTTTTCAGAATTCAGCATCTTATTTTCTGCGAACCGTCTGCATGTATCGCCTTCATCTGACTCGTAACCTGCGCTCGTTCGCTTTTCTGCTGATCGTTTCAGCAGTGCTGGCAAGCGTCGGCGCACTGTGGTGGGCGAACCACACCGGCCTCCCCGGCCCGTGGCGCGCCGCCGTCGAGCAACAGATTTCCAAGCAGGGCGCTTTCGTGAAAATCGGCAGCCTGCGCTATGTGGTTCTCCAAGGGATCATCGCCACCGACGTCCGGGTCTATTCGGAACCCGAACACCTGCGGGAAATTTCCCGGTTGGAACGCGTCCTCCTCGACTTCGACAAAACCAAGCTCGCCCGCGGCATCGTCCATCTGAACAAGATCCAGCTCGATCACGCACGGCTGATTCTGCCCGTGGACCCAGAGAATCCGGACTCGGAGACACTGCATGTCACTGATGCGGAGGGCACCATCTTCATGCCGGGCGACCAGCGGATCGAGGTCCGCGATGCTCACGGAAAAATCGCGGGGATCGATGTCGCCCTCAACGCCCGCATCATCTGGTTCCGGCAGGAGGGGCCGAAACCACCGGATGATTCAAATCTCAATAAACGCCGGGCGTTGATGGCCAAGATCCTCGGTGAACTCGGGAAATGGCGTTTCGACGAGAAGCGCCCCCCTGCCGTGCAAGTCACCCTGGACGGTGACATCAATGACTTTTCCTCCATCACCGCCAAGCTCGCCCTCCAGATCCAGAAGATGGAAAAAAACGACCATATCCTCTACCAAGTCAGCGCCGAGGCTGAGATGACGGGCGACTTAGTGACCGTAAGTTCGCTCCGTGCATCCGACATGAACGGCATTTTCGAAGGCCACCTCGACTATAATTTAGCCAATCGCGAGGGCCGTTTCGACGTTTCCTCCTCACTAGAAATTCCAGATCTACTCACTGCGTGGCTTGGCGTCCGGATGCCCAAGGATATCCTGATCGGTGGGAAACAGACCCTCGAGTCCGAGGGGGATTTCGTTTTAGATGAGCATTACTCACCGCAATTCCGGCTCGCGGGACATGTCCGTTGCGACTGGGTGACCCTGCGGGGAGCAGATTTCGAATCGGTGGAAACCGCGTTTTCGTGGCGGGAAGGAAACCTATTTATGCGAGACCTCAAGTTGGTCCGCGGCGACGGCCAAGCGACGGCGAAGGCGATGGTCGAGTGGCCGCTGGTGCGACTCGAAGCTCACAGCACGCTGCCGGTGCAAGTCTATCGGCAGCTAGTGGCGGGGTTAAAACTACCGATTGAGGTCGTGCTCGACCATTTCAGCGAGCGGGACGGTGCCAGCATCGACATCACAGCGGAGGGCGGATTCGACCTTACCAATCACCTCGCGTGGGCATACACCGGGCATGGAAATGCCAAAAATATCAGTTACAACGGCGTGCCGGTGAATGCTGCACAATGCAAGTTTTCCCTCAATCATCAGGAACTGGATTTCTCCGACGGAAGCGTGAATTTCGACTATTCGCGGTACGTTCTGCACAGCGCATTTGACGGTGCCAAAGAGGGCAGCGCGAAGGTTTCCCGGGTCCGTTACGACGCAACGGCAAAACTCGTCGAGGTCGAGGACGTGCAAGGATCCATCTGGGCCGCGCCTGTTGTTCGACTATTTGCTCCTAAGATTGCGGACTCGCTCGAACAATACCGATTCCATCAGCCACCGGAAATGAAGGCCTCCGGCGTGGTGGACGTCACCCCGCAAGGCAGGACTGCGCTGGATGTCTCGTTCCGCTCAGATCAGCCGGCGGATTATCAGTTTTTGGGAGAAAATCTGACCCTTGGCCAGCCCCGTGGCCAAGTCGTCCTCCGTGGCGAGCAGGTGAAAATCGGAAACCTCAGACTCGAGACCTTCGACGGTCTGGTTTCCGGAACCATCGACTATCTGGGTGGTGGCAAGCTGCGCGGTGACCTCAGTTGGACCAAGTTATCCATCCCCGAACTGACGTCCGCTTACGGCTTCCAAATGAAAAGCGGCGGGGACGTCACCGGACGGATCGATTTCTCACTGACGGACAACAAAGTGGAAACCTTGTCGGGCGAAGGCTTGCTTGCGCTGGAAAAAGCGGAGCTATTTTCCGTCCCTATCTTCGGCCCGCTCACCCCGCTGATCGGTACGGTTCTCAGCAACGAAAAGGCAGGGATCCAACAAGCAAAAAATGCGTTTTGCACTTTTAAAATCAGTAATGGTATCCTAACCACCAACGATTTCCAAACTTCCACCAGTTCCCTTAATTTCGCTGGCGACGGCTCGGTGAACCTAGCGAATCGGACGCTGGACATGACCATGCGGATGAACGCCCGTGGCTTTGTGTTAGGGCTCATTACCCTGCCGTTACGACCGTTTTCAGGATTATTCCAGTTTCACGGGAGTGGCCCATTAAGAGACACCAAGTGGGAGAGCATGAAGTTTACCAACCCTCCCGCCGCCCAGCAGGAACTCCTAATGGAAACTCCAAAAGCGAAGATCGTTCCCACTCCGCGTGAATCACATTTTTGAAAACCACGCCTTGCACCCGCCTACGACAAGTGCCACTAATCTTCTCACTAGGATGGTTCACTACGAGTCGTCCGTAATCGAAAGCCAAACGCCATTCGCCATGTCCAATCCCTTCTCGAACCCTAGCAGTCTCGATCCCGAGGCTGGTTTCACTCAGACCCCATCCATCGCCCAAGCAGCCAGCGAGTTACGCGCAGCCGCAGGCGAAAAAGCCCGCGAGTTCGTCCACTTGGCTGACGAAAAAGCCTCATCTCTAAAGGACCGCGCTGTCGAATCCGCTCAACATTTCCGGGAAACTGCCGCCGAGCGCGCCACTCAGTTCAAAGCTGCGGCCTCCGAAAAGGCGACCGCCTTCAAGGCAGCCGCCACCGATAAGGCCTCGCAACTCAAAGATACTGCGAACGAGCAGTGGCAAGATACTCGGGTAAAAGCGAAAGAACTACACGTCACCGCAGAAGACTACATCCGCCAAAATCCCACCAAGTGCGTTCTCAGTGCGCTGGGTGCTGGCTTTTTGATCGGCTTGATCGTCCGCCGGTGAAGAATCCGGCGGTATCTCCGGAGAGTTCTATAGCATTTCCATGAATCCATCACCCGACACTGGGACTCATCCATCACGAGCCACCCCTCGGGTAACAGTGCCACCAAGCGACTCGACCTCCACCAACTGGCGCGAGGCACTGATGACATTGATCGCCTCGCGGATCACTCTCATTCAGCTAGAGTCGAAGGACGCCACCCGGGGAGCAGTCCGCAGCGTCTCCTTGATACTCGTCGCCTGCGGTTGCCTCTTTTTCAGTTGGGCTCTTGTGTTGGCGGGCGGGATATCGCTCATCGCTACCTCAACGAATTGGCCATGGAGCTATATTACCTTGGGCGTCGCCATCGTCCATCTGCTAGCCGGGTTACTCCTAGCCCGCTTGGCGGTGAAAGCCCCACGAGGCGCGGCCTTCCCCGTCACCCGGGCCGAATTCCAGAAAGACCGAGAATGGATCGAAAATTTTCAAAAAACTCCGAAATCGAACGACTGATCCAGCTCAGCGACTCCGCCCGTGGCTGTTTGGAAAACGAGGCAGCCGCGCTGAAGCAGCGGCTCGACTTCCCGGCTCGCATTCGCGGTTCTCTCAAACAGCACCCGACGGGTTGGATACTCGGCTTACTCGCCTCAGGATTAACGGCAGGCTTGATGTTTCGCCGGAGACCGGTAGTCACCAACCATCCGAAGTCACGCAGCTACCCGGTCGCATTGCTAGGTCTCGCCTTGACCGCCGTCCGCCCGCTGGCAAAGGTCTGGCTCACTGGCCAAGTGAAAAATTATCTGACTGGCCAGCTCAGTCGTTCATCAGGCCATCCTGTCCATTCGGCTCAAACCGATTTCTCTACTCATCCTTAAAACCCATTCCATGCCCTCCGCACATCACGTTCTGGACCACGTCGATCAATATCTCCAAATCGGCCGCGACTACGATTGTTCTGATCTCCATCTAGCCACTGCCTACCCACCCGCGTGGCGACGCTTCGGCCAACTTTCTCCCATCTGGCCTGACCATCCACCGCTCGCCGCCGAAGACACCGAACGTCTCGCGAAATCCTTTCTCGCTGAGGCCGAATGGAAACGGATGGACCAGCACGGTGACATCGACTTCGCCTACTCCTCCCCCACCGGACGCTACCGTGCCTCGGTGGTGAAGCAGCGCCTCGGCCTTGACATGACCTTCCGCATCATCAGCGACCGAATTAAAACGATCGAAGAAATCGGACTGCCGCTTGAGCACATCCTGCCGCTCACCCGCTATCAAAACGGGCTGGTACTTGTCACCGGAGCCGTCGGTTCTGGAAAATCCACCACCCTCGCCGCACTGGTAGATTTCATCAATCGGGATCGCGAAGACCACATCCTGACGTTAGAAGACCCCATCGAATACGTCTTCGAGTCCAAGGGCTGCCACATCAATCAACGCGAAGTCCACAAGCACACCGAGTCCTTTGCCCGGGCGCTGCGCGGAGCACTCCGCGAAGATCCAGATGTCATCATGGTCGGAGAAATGCGCGACTTAGAAACCATCCAGCTCGCCCTGACCGCTGCGGAAACCGGCCACTTGGTGCTAGGGACCCTCCATACCGGCAATGCCCCACGGACTCTGGACCGAGTGCTCGACGTCTTCCCAACCGACCAGCGCGAACAAATCCGGATCATGGTCTCCGAGTCTCTCCGCGGCATCCTTTCCCAGCAACTCGTGCCTCGCGCCGACGGCAACGGCCGCGTCGTCGCACTCGAACTCCTCGTCAACTCCCCTGCTGTGGCAAACTGCATCCGCGAGGGCAAAACCTTCATGCTCCCTGGCGTCATGCAAACCGGTAAAAACATCGGCATGGTCACCATGGATGAATCCCTCCGCCAACTGTATGTCAAAGGTCTCATCAGCCGCGAAGAAACGATGTTCCGCTCCGATGACAAATCCCAGATGAAGGCGTTTTTCGAGTCCTAAACCTCCCTGCGGGCCTTCTTTACCACCTTTCAAACCACCGGACTCACCTCCAAAAAACCAAGTATTCCTCTTTCAAATGGCCAAGATTGACACCCTTTTTCGCTACCTCATCGAAAACAAAGGTTCCGACCTCCACTTATCCGAGGGGCAAGTGCCGAAAATCCGCGTCCATGGTGCCGTCGTCGTCGTCCCAGACGCAGCCGTGCTTCAAGGCGAGAGCTTCCGCGATCTTCTTGGCGAAATTTGCGATCCCGTCTCGTTCCAACGTTATTTGGAATCCGGCGATCTCGATTTCGCCTACGAAATGGATGTCCACTCCCGCTTCCGGTGTAACTACTTGAAACAACAGAAAGGCCTCGCCGCCGTCTTCCGGATCATCCCCACCGAGATCGCCTCGCTCGAAAGTCTTGGCGTGCCAGAAGTGGTCAAGGAATTCGGCCACATGCGCGCTGGGCTTGTCCTCGTCACCGGCCCAACCGGATCGGGTAAATCCACAACACTTGCCGCGCTGCTAGACTACATCAACATCAATTTCAATCGCCACATTATCACGGTTGAAGAACCGATCGAGTTCGTCCACCGAAACAAGAACTCGATCATCACCCAGCGCGAGGTGCCGATCCAGACGCCCTCCTTCGCCGACGGCCTCCGCGCCGCGCTGCGGGAAGATGCAGACATCGTCCTGGTCGGCGAGATGCGCGACCTCGAGACTATTTCGCTCGCTCTCACCGCTGCGGAAACCGGGCTGCTCGTCTTCGGCACCCTGCACACCAACAATGCCCGCAAGACCGTGGACCGGATCATCGACGTTTTCCCCGCCAACCAGCAATCCCAAGTCCGCACCATGCTTGCCGCCTCGCTGCGTGGCGTGGTCGCCCAGTTGCTCTGCAAACGAGTCGATAAACCCGGCCGGACCGCCGTGCATGAAATCATGTTCGCCACCCCCGCTGTCGCCGCAATCATCCGCGAAGGCGCCACTCAAAAACTCTACGACGTCATCACCGGTGGTAAAAATGAAGGGATGCAGTTCATGGACGAATCGATCTGGTCAAAACTCCGCGAAGGCATGATCTCACCCGAAGAGGCCTACATGAAGGCCATCGACAAGACGCGCTTCAAGAAGTTCCTTCCCGAGCACCTCGCCGCACTCGGCGAGGCCTCTGGCGAGAGCCCGATGGCTCACTGACATTGCGAGATACTCCGAAAATGGCCGGGGCGCTCGAAGTCCCGTGTCCATGGTCCCGCAGCGGCTCTCAACGTGGGCCGTAGTAGGTCTGATGATCACCTCTATCCCATTGTTTCTGTTAATTTCCTGCCAGTCTAAGCTCATCTATTTCCTCCATATTTACGGCATTAGAGCCTGACAAAAATGGCAGCAGGACCCGTCCAGTAGGGCGGCCTAGTATGACTCAGGAGACAGATACCCAAGCGAGTGTTTGAAATTTTAACTAACGAAATACTGGATTGCTTGCCGTGGTAGCGATCATCAATCGCACTAAATTATCACCTTTACCGCGACTGCATCACAGACTTGGCGCCAGCCGGGGAAGTTCCATTTATTAGGAAACCCAGCGCACTGGGCGGGTTTCACCGGATGAATGCGACAGACATTGCCTTCGAGCATAATGCACTCGTGGTTTTCTTTCTCGATGAGTGACAGCCCTTGCCGGTTAGTCCGTAGGCGGGTGAATTGCCCGAGAAAATCTTGCTCTGCTAGACCGAGGAACGCTGCGATGGGCGCGATTTCTTCCTCCTCCAGCCGCACATCGCCCGGCCATTTGCAGCAGGCGGTGCAGCGTTGGCAGACGTAGGTAACATCCGGATCTAGCAACACTTCGCGGTTGCCGGGACTGCCATGGAGCGGTGTGGGCTTAATCATCGATCTGACGATAATAATAATTCACCCTGCTTTGAAACCAGCGCCATTTCGCGCCGGGTCTGCCGTTGTTCATCAGGAAATGGGGGCAATTTTTATTCGGTGGATTCTTTCCACGGCGCGGCCAGTGGTAATGCGGGACGACGTTTTGTAGCGGAATGCCGTTCTTTTTCATCAACACCGCCGTGAGCTTGGCCGTGCGCTCGATGGTCGCCGCGCGATTATTTCCCCGGTGCTCACACATCTCGATGCCGATGGAGAGGCGATTCCCCGGACCATCGAAATCCGCGTGCTCACCCTGCTCATAGGTCGGCATGTGCTGGATCGCCAGGTTATCCTGCACGGTGAAATGCCAAATCAGGAAGCCGATGCGATTCCCGTGCCGAGTCTTCGCCGAACGCAGCGCCCCGTTTTTCAATGCCCGACAATGGCACTCCGCATCCCCGGTGTAGTTCTGGGTGCTGTGGATGGTGATATAGCGCGGCTTCATGGGGCGGACCACACGGCGGCCGTAGGTTTTCGCCCGGACCATATCGACCTTGAGATTCACTTGTCGCTGCATGGCCGCAAGCGAACTCCCGCCACCACCACCATTTGACCGCCCGGGACTGGAGGTGGCTTGAACGGGCGGACGATAATTATCCCGAACCCCTGCAGGCGGCCCGATCGGGCGGCACTGGACCGAAAGCAGCGCCAAAATCAGGGAGGAAAGTAGCAGGCAAAAAGATTTCACGCGTGAACGACTAGCACGGTGGATTTACTTCGGAAATCTAAATCTTCGTCCGTTCGCGGCGCGGGATTGACCTCGGAGTGCTGGGCGTTGTTCATTCGCGCAAGCCATGTCGCCTGCCCACTCCGGAACCAAACCACTCGTGATGACGCCCCATGAGGCGCTCAAGCGGTATTTTGGATTTTCCGGTTTTCTCGAGGGTCAGGAAGAGGTCATCACCGACATCACCTCGGGCCGCGACGGCTTGGTGGTGATGCCGACGGGTGGCGGGAAATCGCTGTGTTTCCAGATCCCCGCGCTCTGTTTCGGTGGGGTGACGCTGGTGATTTCCCCGCTAATCGCGCTGATGAAAGACCAAGTGGATGCGCTTGCCGCCCGTGGCATCGCCGCCACGGTCATCAATTCCACGCTCTCATGGCCCGAGCAAAAGGAACGCCTCGACGGGATGCGCGCCGGGAAATGGAAGCTCGTTTATGTGGCTCCTGAGCGTTTCCGTGCGGAAAGTTTCTTGAACGCACTCACCGGCATCGAAATCTCGCTGTTCGCGGTGGACGAGGCACACTGCCTCAGTCAGTGGGGCCATGATTTCCGGCCAGACTATTTGCGGCTCGGTAAGTCGTTAGAGAAAATCGGCCGGCCTCAATGTGTCGCACTCACCGCCACCGCTACGCCGATTGTTAGGAACGACATCAGCCAAGTGCTGGCACTGCGCGAGCCGTTCGAGCGAGTCAGCGGCTTTTCCCGGCCTAACTTATCTCTAAACATTTCCTCGGTCGATAAGACAGCACAGAAGGACGACCGGATGCGAGCTGTCATCGCCGCGCACAAGACGGGCATCGTCTATTGCGCCACTCGCAAGAAGGTGGATTCCGTTTCCGAAACGCTCGCCAGTTGGGGGGTGAAATGCGTGGCCTACCACGGCGGCATGGGCGATCAGGAACGCGAACGGGCGCAGGAAATTTTCATCCAGCGCAAGGCAGACGTCGCTGTGGCCACCAATGCCTTTGGCATGGGCATCGACCGCTCAGACGTCCGCTTCGTTATCCACTACGAGGTCCCCGGCAGCGTCGAGGCCTACTATCAGGAAGCGGGCCGGGCGGGCCGAGACGGCGAGAGCGCGACCTGTGAGCTGCTCTTCAACTACGCCGACACCCGCACCCAAGAATTCTTCATCGAGGGCGCGAACCCCACCGCCGCCATCGTCCGCTCTATCTATCAATACCTGCAAAATGAGGCGGATAAAGATTATGAAATCCACCGTACCCTTGAGGAAATCGCCGAGGGAGCGGATGTGAAAAACTCGATGTCTGTCGGCAGTGCCATGTCCATCCTCGCTCGCGGTGGCTACATCCAGCGCTTCGATATTCCGCGGAAACGGATGAAAGGCACTCGCCTGCTCAGGCCGGAAATCCTCACCAGCCAACTTCAGCTCGATGAGACGGCGATCGAAGAAAAGGACCGCCGCGACCGCGAGAAACTCAAGGCAATGGTGGAAATGTGCTACTCGCGCGTCTGCCGCCAGCAATGGATTCTCATGTATTTCGGCGAGGAGGAAGCTGGTGTCTGTGGCACCTGTGATGTCTGCCGGGATGGGGGCTCTGGCGAGGCGCGGCCGCCGACAGCGGAAGAAGAAACCGTCGTCCGCAAGGCTCTCAGCGGCGTCGCCCGGATGTCCCGCCGCACCACAGCGGGTTGGGAGGGGAAATTTGGCCGTGGGAAAATCGTCCAGATGTTAGCCGGCAGTCGTTCGCAAGAAATCCTCAGCGCCGGACTCGACCAACTCACCACCTACGGCATCCTCAAGGACAAGGGCGCCGGCTATTTAAACAGCCTCATGCGCTCACTCACCGATGCCGGACTGGTCATCACCGTCACCGGCGAGTTCCCTTTACTCACCCTCACCGCCCTCGGCGAAAAAGTCATGCGTGGCGACGCGAAGTTCAACCTCGTCTGGCCCGATCCGGAAGCCGGTCGCAAGGAAGTAGGCCTGAAAGACCACGGCTACGACGCCCAGCTTTACTCGATGCTGCGGGACATCCGCGAGAAAATCGCCAAGCGCGAGGACGTCCCCTCCTACGTCATTTTCGGAAATAAGACCCTCGAAGCTCTCGCCCGCTACCAGCCTAGCAGTTCTGAGGAAGCACTGCACATCCCCGGCATCGGCGCGGCCAAGGTCCAGCGCTACGCCCAGCCATTTCTCGACTCGATCGCCGTGTGGAAAAAATCCCGCCGGGTTTAATAGATCCATAGCCCCTTCATCCGCGTTCATCCGCATCCATCTGCGGTTCACCCGTTCTTCACTAGCGAAGCGGCGTAAAACCCATCATACCCGGTGGCAGCCGGGGAAACGGGGCATTCCTCTAGCAGTGTGAAATCACCTTTCACTAACAACTTGTCGATGGCCGCGCGATTTTCCGACGGCAAGATCGAGCAAGTCGCATAAACCAAGCGGCCACCGGGCTTAAGCATAGCGGTGTATTTTTCTAGCAGCTCGGACTGGATGCCCCGCAGGCGGTCGATGGCGGCTGGCTTGAGACGCCACTTCAGGTCAGGCTGGCGCTTGAGGGTGCCGAGGCCGGAGCAAGGTGCGTCGATGAGTAATCGGTCGGCGACGTCGGCAAATTCGGTGGCGGTGGTGGCGGTGATCGCCTTGGCCTTGATGCATTTGTTGGCATTGGCGCGCTTGGCGCGGCGTTCGAGTTCGCCGAGTTTTTTCGAGTCGATGTCCATGCCGAACACGCGGCCTTCACCCTTCATGAGAGCGGCGAGGTGGAGAGATTTTCCGCCGGCACCGGAACAGGCATCGATGATGCGCTCGCCGGGTTGCGGATCGACGAGTGGGGCGATGGTTTGCGATCCGGCGTCTTGAATTTCTACCCGGCCATCGAGGCGGAGAGACTTCGGCAGCGATTTGCCGGCGGCGAGGACCAGCGCATCTGGCAGACCGGGGACTTCCGTAGCGGCGATGTGGAAACTGGCAAGCCACTCGATGGCCGCAGGTCGGGTGGTGCGGAGGGTATTCACACGAAGAAAAATCGAGGCCCGTTGGTTCAGCGCGGCGAGTTCTGCGTCCCAAGCTGCGCCCAGTTCCGCCACACCGAGCGCGTCCATCCAGTCGGGGATCGACTCACGGACAGCTCGCGGCTGGGCGGCGAGTTCGGCCTCGCGGGCTTTCATTTCCTCGGCGGATTTCCCGTTGTAAGCCCACCATTCCGGGATTTCGTAGCCCATGCGAACCCACTGAGCAGCGCAGAGGGCGGTGGTTTCTTCGCTGTCCACGAGGAAGGAAAGGGCCCGGCGCCAGCGGGCAACTTCGAAGACCGTCTCGGCGATGAAGCTGCGGTCACGCTTGCCCCATTTCGGGTTTTCCTCGAACGCGGTCGCGAGTTCGTGATCGAGGACCTTGTGCTCGCGGAAGACGGACTTGGCGATGGTCGAGGCGGCCTCTGCGAGGATGCGGTGCATTTTCATCCGCGCATCCTTGCCAGTTCTACCGACGTGACAACTCCGCGCTGAAATTCTTATATTCGCTCAGTGTTTACCCTCGCCAACCCGCTCGGTCTTCTTGCCCTGCTCGGCATCCCCGCCGTGTTAGCGATTCATTTCCTCCAGCGGAAATCCGTGGAACTCCCGGTCTCCACCCTTTTTCTGCTAGAGCGCACTCAGCGCGATGCAGTCACCGGCAGACGGCTGGAGCGGCTCATCCCGTCGGTCCCACTATGGATGCAATTGCTAGCGGTGGTGCTGCTCGCTTGGTTCCTCACAGAACCGCGTTTCCAGAAATCTGGTAGTGTCCAGCGGATCGCGGTGGTGGTGGATTCCTCGGCATCCATGGGAGTTTTTAAAAATGAAGCCATCTCCAGCCTCGTCGCGGCACTCCCATCTTTCCAAGGCGCTGCCTCCACCGTCGAGCTCACCGTGATCGAGTCCGCAGCAAGCCGCCCGCGCCTTTATGCCGGATCTTCGGTCGGCGAACTCAAAGCCGTTTTAGAAAGATGGCGACCGCTCGACGGTCTCACCGATCCCACCCAGTCCCTCCGTCTCGCCCGGTCTTTAGTCTCACGAGAAGGCACCGTGATTTACCTAAGCGACACTCCTACAACCTCGCCGCCATTTGAAGCCAAGCTCATTTCCGTAGGTGCACCAATCGAAAACGTCGGATTTACCGGAGTCACCTTCGCTACTGAAGAAGGGACTCTGGTCTGGCGGGCACTCGTTCGTAACTACGGAAATGCAGCGGTGGACCGCGCTTGGTCGATCCAAACCGCGACCGGCAGTAGCGAGCCACGTCCGTTTCACCTTGACGCAGGCGCACTCATCACCCTCCAAGCCGCATTTCCCACTACGCAAAAAAACGTCCGGCTGGTGCTCTCACCCGACCGTTTTTCGCTCGACGATGTCTTTCCAATCGTCGCCCCCATGCCGAAATCTATCAACCTTTTCACCGCGACCTCGCCTGCGTTTTCCGACCTCAACACCAAGCTCCTCCGGGCGCTGGATGCCGCCATACCGACGCATGACGCCGCCAGTGCGGATCTTTCCATCACCGCCTGCGACCTACTCCGCCCCGTATTTCCAACAGGAAACTCCATCCTCTTCGTCGAGTCCCCTACCCGCGACAGCTCCTATCTAAAAGGAAGCATCCTCGCGGAGGTCCATCCCCTGCTAGACAATCTCAACTGGCAATCCCTGCTGATCCGCGAAACCGCGCAACTCGACCGCCTGCCGTCCGACACAGTCCTTCTCTGGCAGGAAAAACGTCCACTCATTTTCCTCCGTGAAAAACCCGCCAGCACCACTCAGCCCGCCACTCGCCAGCTTTTTTTCAACTTCGACCTCCACCTGTCCAACGCCGGAAACCAACCCGCTTTCATCGTCCTACTTCACCGCTTCGCCGAGTCCATCCGCGAGGCTAAAGTCGCGCTCACCGCAGCGAATCTCGAAACCAGCCAACCGCTCCGCATCACCGCTGCCCCGAAAATCCCGCTAGAAATCACCGCCACCGATCTAGCAGTTAAACCACTCCCCTCACCCTCTTCTAGCTCCCAAGCACCTGCCACGCCCGGTTTCCTAACGATCCGTCAGGGCGACGCCACCCTGCTCGAAGCCGCCGTCCACTTCGCCGACACTCGCGAGGCTGACTTCCGCGCCTGCGGCAAATCCGATACCACGTTAGGTGCGAATCAATCCAGCATCGAGCGCCACACCAAGGCAGATCCACTCTGGCGCGTTTGGCTCCTCCTGCTCATCGCCGCGCTGCTAGTTTCATGGAAATTCACCGCCCGCGCCCCGGCCACCGCATGAGGATTTCACGGCGGGCTGTAGATGATCGGTTTGTCCTTCGAGCGAGGGCGGCGCCTCACAGGGAAGCGCATCTCTCGCTCCTCAAGCGACATTCCTTCGTAAACGACCTCGACGAGAGTTTTCATTCGCTTGGCAAAGCGGGATTTCGCATTCCATGTGAAAACTACCGTTTTTCCCTGCTGTTTACGCACCACCACACCGGCTTTCTCGAATTTATCAAGCTGGCGCTGGACCGGAAACAGCGTCAGTCCGAAATCCGAGGAAATTGCCCTGCCATAAGATTCCCCGTAGTGATACAGGTGCAGCAACACCGCTTCCGCCGCTCTGCCACCGAACACTTCACCAAGCACCGTCATTTCCATGACCCAATAAATGGGTCATATGACCTAAAATACAAGTCATTAAATCCACTGTCATGAATCCCCCTAACTGGAAAACTTGCGATGAAAACGAGCTGTGGCGGTATGTCGCTTGGCATCTCGAGGGGGAAGGAGTGTCGAGCATCTTAGTAGGCGGCGCGGTAGTGTCTATCTACACCGAAGGATCGTATCGGTCAGGTGATTTAGACATGATCACGGATGATTTGGGTAGATCCTTGTTACCTATCGCCCTTGCCAAGATCGGTTTCACCTCCGGCAAGTCCCGCTACTACAAGCATCCTGAGTGCGACCATTTGTGTCTCGAGTTCCCAAAAGGTCCTGTCGAGTTGGGAGAACAGTTCCCGGTAATTCCGGCAGAAATTTCGGTGGGAACACGTAAAATCAAACTATTATCGCCAACTGACTGCGTGAAAGATCGGCTTGCGGCATACATCCACTGGAAGTCTAACGACGCATTCAACCAAGCAGTTTTGGTGTGCAAAAAACAAGGCGAGCGGATCAATATGATTGATCTGGCCAATTGGTGTCGGGGTGAAGGAGGAAGTGCGACGTTTCGAAAACTCCTCCGACATTTAAAGCTCACCCCATGACCTTCACCTCACCGGAATATTTCCTTCTCCTCCCGGCGCTCACGTTAGTCGCATGGTTCTGGCGTAGGCTGAAATTACATCTCCCACTGCGGGCGGCTTTACTCGTGTTAGCAGTCGTGGCGCTGGTGGAACCCGTGATCCAGCATCAGCAAAATTCGCTAGATCTCTACGTGCTCCTCGACCGCTCAGACTCGACAGAGGACCTCATCGACAAAGGCCTGCCCGAATGGCAGCGGCTGCTAGTAAAATCGAAACCCAGCGGACGAGACACCCTTCGTTTCATCAACTACGCGACCGAGGTGGCAGAGGTCGGGGCGGACGGGTCATCGTTCACGGGTTCGCGTAAATTGACGAGAACCGGGTTAGCGCTTCAGTCCATCGCCGCGCAAGCCGATGAAAAACGCCCATCCCGCGTGCTGTTATTTACCGACGGCTACTCCACGGAACCCCTCCAAGAAGCCGCAGCCCAGATGCAAGCTCGCGGCATCCCACTGGATTTCCGGTTGATCCGTGAGGAGAAGGAAAATGACTTCCGCCTTGCCCGCATCGGCTTCCCCGAGCGGGTCCAGATCGGCGAGCCGTTCCTCATTTCCATCGCCGTCAGAGGAGCGTCCGATGCGACCTTCCCGCTCATCCTCCGGCGGAATGGCCAGATCCTCACCGAGACGACCGTCACGCTCGTCAATGGGCTAGCCACGGCGGATTTTACCGACCGCATCCCGCGCTCCGGTGGCTTCGAGTATCAGGCAGAAATCCGGCCAGAAAAGGATGCCCACCTTGGAAACAACCGGGCGACGCGGTGGATCGAGATCACCGGCGGGCCGCGCATCGTTCTGGCCACTCACTATCAGGACGATCCCGTGGCCAAGGCGCTGACGGCCATGGATTTCACCGTGGAAATCGTCCGTGATCTCACCCAACTGAAGCCCGGACTCTTTGCCGGGGCGCGAGCTGTCATTCTAAACAACGTTCCAGCCCATGAGATTCCTAACGACTTCATGAAATCATTAGATTTTTTCGTCCGTGAACAAGGCGGAGGATTAATGATGGCCGGTGGCGCGCGTTCATTCGGTTCGGGAGGCTATTTCCAATCGCCCATCGACGCACTGCTACCGGTATCGATGGAGTTGAAATCCGAGCATCGCAAGCTGGCCGTCGTGCTGGCAATCGTGATGGACCGCTCAGGCTCGATGAGCGTCGAAGTGGGCGGAAATAAAACCAAGATGGATCTAGCGGATTCCGGTGCTGCGAATGCAATCAACCTGCTAGGCCCGATGGATCAAGTCACGGTCTTCGCCGTCGATAGCGAGGCGACGAAAACCATTCCCCTCACCCGCATCGAGGCCAAGAAAGCGGAATTGTCTGCCCGGGTTCGCAAAATCCGCTCCTCAGGCGGCGGCATTTACGTTTACGTCGGCCTCAAGGCGGCATGGGACGAGTTAAAAAAATCTCCAGCCGGGACCCGCCATGTCATTCTTTTTTCTGATGCTAGCGACTCTGAGGAACCCGGTGATTATAAAAATTTAATCAAGGAAATGACCGATCAGGGCGCGACGATTTCCGTCATCGGACTGGGGACGGACAAGGACTCGGACTCGGCACTGCTCCAAGACGTCGCCAAGCTGGGTAACGGCCGGATGTTCTTCTCAGACCAGCCGATGGACATTCCGAAAATCTTCGCGCAAGAGACCGTGACCATCGCCCGCTCTGCCTTCATCGAAGAGCCGGTCGAAGCACAGGCCACAGGACGTTGGTCGGAAATTTCGCCGAAGCCGGTGGAGTGGTTCAAGCAGGTGGACCGCTATAATTTATCCTATGCTCGCGAGGATGCGACGGTGTCGCTCGTCTCGACGGATGAATACCTCGCGCCGCTTGTGGCACATGGCCGTCGTGGGCTGGGACGCAGCGCGGCGATCTCTTTTCCCCTCGGTGGCGCATTCTCGGAAACGGCGCGGAACTGGCCGGGCTACGGGAATTTCTTACAAACGATGGGCCGGTTCCTGATGGGTGAAGACACTCCACCGGGCATCGCCCTGCGGGACCGACTCGATGGGACACGGCTGACGCTGGACCTGTTATACGACACCACCGCGTGGTCAAATAAGCTAACTGCCATGCCGCCGAAAGTGCGGCTCCAAGATGATGCCGGCGGCGCGACGCTCGACTTACCATGGCGGCGAATCGCACCGGGCCACTTCTCCCTGACGCGTGATCTGGACGAAGGAAGCATCGTCCGGGGGGCCGTGCAGGTGGAGGAAAACGCCTTACCCTTCGGCCCATTGAGCGTGGGCTCGTCCGTGGAATGGGCCTTCGAACCGGAGCGGCTGGCAGAATTACGCTCTGTCTCGAACCAGACTCGCGGTCGCGAGCTGCTGGATATTTCCAAGGCTTGGCTGCGGCCGCCATTCGTGGCGGAAACCTCCCTACAACTGCCACTCGGGATCGCACTCGTTCTACTCGTGTTAGCAGAGGCACTGCTGACTAGGACAGATTGGAAATTTCCACAGCTCGCCTTTCCACAGCGCCGTCCGAGAGAACCTCGCGTCAAGATGGTAAGACAGAAACCCCTCAAAAATCCCGTGCCGCTGCTACCCGCCCGTCCGGAAAAGACCCCGCCACCCTCCTCTCCACCGGAGGACTCCACCCGCAGCGCGAGGTTCCAACGAGCGAAAGATAAGAAATAGGATCTCCCTGATCTGGCACCTAACGCATTTCCTGATCCAAGAAATCCACCGCCGCATTCACTGCTCCACTGGGGAATAAAAAGGCAGAAATGTGGTCACGGCCCTCGATCCAGTAGCTTTCGTAAGCCACCCCGTTTTTCTCTAACAAATTAATCATCGCCAGCGGATGCTCAGGTTTCACCAACTGATCTTCGGTGGCATGGTAGAGAAACATCGGTGGACTGTTCCGCGTGACATAATTCACCGGCGAAGCTTCGCGAAAACGCTCTGGAATCTGCTGCTGGGTCCCACCGAGAAACTGCGGCACCAGATCGCCACCGGGATAAAATGTCAGATCGCTTGGAGCACCACCCGCGACGATCGCGCGGATATGCGAACTTTCTGGTCCTTCAATTAATCCAGTAAATGCTGCCAAGTAACCGCCCGCAGAATAGCCGAAAGTGGCGATCCGCTCAGGATCAATTCCATTCTCCACAGCATGCTGGCGCATCCATTTAACCGCCTCACGCAAATCTTCGATGGGAGCCGGATAGTGCCAGCGCGGAGCAAGCCGATAAGTAACATTCAGCACGACATATCCCCGCCGCGCGAGTTGGATGGCGATGGGATTCATCTGCCAGCGCCCGTCCTTACCGGTCCAGCCACCGCCGTGAATTAGCAAAACCGCCGGCGACTTACGCTGGGTCTGCGGTCGATAGAGATCACCTAACATCCGATCAGGCCAATTCTCTGGCGTGTAAACGATGTCGCGTGAGACAGCATAACCGTGTTTGACTGAAGTCGTTCCGCCGTGGTTCACACAGCCAGCTAAGGCCATCCACAACGGCATCAAGATGAGAAATGAGCGACGCAACATCCCGGGAATTCTAGCGCTATTTCTAGAAACGCAAACCGCCAAGCTCAGCGTCTAGCGTCCCTCCAATTGAAAGTGATAGGATTTAAAATCCATCCCGTGCTGTGCCGGAGCATCGACATCCTCGCGCTAACCACACTCTAAGACTCGCATATCCGCTCTGCGGGAAATATTCAAGACCTTTCTATTCATGGCCTCTTCAATCTCCGAATAGCCCTATTCAGAATTGATCACCGCCCCGCTTTGACCCGCCGTCATCCGCCATCAATGATCCCGACGTTCTAAAGTTACTCACTCCCATGAATCAATATACCACCCCAAGAAAATTTCAATTTGCTCTCCTGCTGCCTGTGATCACTGGCCTTGCTTTCGGGGCTTCCACCGGGACCGCCCGATCCGCAGTGACCGTCAATAGTAACGTTAGTTTTTCTAGCGGCGTTTATACCTACTCCTACACGATCACTAACTCTGGGACCTTATTCGACATTGCCACCATCGACCTCCCGATCGCACCGGGCGCGATGATCACCAATTTATTCGCGCCTGCGGGTTTCGGCATCATCAGTGATGGGGCCCCGGTAAACTTAGTCTCCCTGTTTGAGGACTCCGACGCCTCGACCACACCGAGGTTTGCGCCAGATTCCACCAACGGGACCTTCAGTTTCCAAAGTCCCACAGCTCCATCGCTCGTCACATTTTCTGCACTCGACGTGAACGGGGACACCTACACCGGCGTCACGCAATCAGCCGTGCCGGAACCCTCCTCCCTACTTTTCATCGCCTCGACCCTCGTGCCTATTCTTGCTTCCCGCAGCCGTCGCCATCAGCGCTGAACCACTTCTCATTCCACTCTCCCACCAATATCCCATGAAAAATAAATCAATTCATCCTAATCACTCCATTCGCAAACATTCCAGCCTGCGCAATGGTCTCCACGCCGCCTGCACACTTGCTGCTCTGACTGCATGTATCTCGGACGTTCGCGCCTCCAGCCACAGTGATGCGCCGCTCATCAAGCTCGATCCACAAGCCAACTTGACCGATGTCTATTCATTCATCCGCAATCGCCCGAGTGGCCAGAAAGTATTGGTCGTCGAGGTCAATGTCCGGCCATTTTCTGAGCCGGGCGACGGGGTGATGTATGAAGCGTTCTCACCAGATGCGCTCTACAGTATCCATATCACGAATCCATCCACTGGTGCGGAGACGCAGCGCTATGACTTCCAGTTCTCCTCGGTGAGTCCATCTGCCGGAGGTTATAAAAACACCGGTACCATCTTACGATACGGGCTCGGCACCGAAGTGGGCGCGATTCAAACCGTAGGCGATGCCAGACAGAATTTCACCCAGAGCTACACCATTGCGAAAACAGTGGGCGGAACCAGAACACTTCTCAATGGAAGCACTCCCTTGTTAGTTGCTCCGCCGAATGTCGGCCTGAGAACCACTCCTTTGTATAATGACGCGAATGGCGTTTCGGTCTCTGGTGCTGCAAACCGTGCAGGATTGGATCCATATACCTTTCAGACCACCTACGACCTCGCGGGCGGCACCACCGTTTTCTGCGGCCCACGCGAAGACGGCTTTTTCGCTGACACTCCGGGAATATTCGACCTGCTCGACGGTCGCATCATCGCAGGCGGATCGCTTGGACAGACTGGAAATGGTGTGGATGGCTTCAAGGGCTTCAACGTCCTCCACTACGCAATTGTTATTCCCATCTCAGATCTGCCAGTCTCCAGCTACACGGGTGCCCTTCAGCCAGCGAGCACGGGCGTAGGTGTTTACGCATCAGTGAGTCGCCCACGGACCACTCTCCGCCGGCCAAATGGCGATGACGTGCAATCGGGGCCTTACATCCAAGTAAACCGGTTAGCCAATCCGCTTTTCAACGAAGTGCTGGTCGCAAACGTAGATAAAGATAACTACAACCGCACCACCCCCACCACCGATGCGAGCCTCTTCGCTAAGTATGCCAGAACCTCTGAACTCGCGTCTCTTCTCAACACGGTTTTTAGTACGAACTTTGTGGTAAATAATCGTGAAGACTTGGTGTCGATCTTCATCCCAGACGTCATTCGCGTGAACACCACCACCGGACCAGCCACCATCCAAGGCGATTCTACCTTCAATCGTCTGAGCTTCATCGGTGGCGACACGATCCTTAACGGAGCTGGCCAAGCGATTCCCGCAGGCTGGCCTAACGGTCGCCGCTTCGGAGATGATGTCGTGGACATCGCCCTTACGGCGGTTGCCAGCGGACCGAGCTTCACCACCATCACTACGGTTGGAGATAATGTGCCTGCGAACGACAAAATCTACAATCGCACCTTCCCATACGCGGCAACTCCCCATGCTGGTCCTAAGCACAGCAAGGACTCCGGTGTTAATGTAGGTTTTTAAATATTGAGTTCCTCCCCACGCCGACACATCTACTTGATGTGTCGGCGTTTTTTTAAGCCATTATCGTATGAAGACCCCACCCGCTCGTCTCAAGCTCACCGCGAGTATCAAGATTCTAATGGTCGTCGTTTGCCTCGTAGGAGGCTTTTTCGCCGCAGTGATTTTGAAACCATCAGCGAGAACAACCCCGACGAGCACCGAGGTGAAAAAGAAGCGATCACCCGCTGAAATTCTGGCAGCCATACCCGTTACTTCCGGTAAGTCTGCAAGTGAAAATGCCATCAAAGAGGCAATCGCTAAAGCAAAGTCTTCTCCCACGAAGCCTGAAGTTTGGGTCGCTCTGGGCGATGCTCTCGCGCAGCGAATGAGGGATTCGAATGACCAGACCTACTATGATTTCGCCGAGTCGGCCTATCAACAGGCGATTTTATTGAAGCCAGATTATGTGGACGCGATGAATGGCATGGCATGGGTCGAGGGTGGCCGCCACCGTTTCGACCAGAGTATGGAGTGGGGAGCCAAAGTCCTCGCACTCGCACCCGATAGTGCGGATGCCTACGGAATCTTGGGCGATGCGGAGCTTGAGTTAGGAAACTATGATTCCGCAACCGACCATTATCAAAAAATGATGGATCTCCGTCCCGACTTGTCATCTTGGAGCCGAGGAGCGCACCTCCTGTGGATCACGGGACATAAAATGGAGGCGAATCGCCTCATGGAGAAAGCCATCCGCGCGGGCGGTGCCTTCGCCGAGAACACCGCATGGTGCCGCGCCAATCTCGCGATGATGCTCATTCATGATGGCGCATTCGCCGCAGCCGCGAAAGTGCTGGAACCATCCTTGCGCGAAAAATCGCGTAATCCCCATGTGGTCCTAGCTGCGGCTCGTCTTGCCACTGCCACGAGGGAAATGGATGTGGCGCAGCAATACTACCGCTTGCTTCTAGCAAGTGGTCCCAATCACGACGCACTCGTGGGTCTCGGTGATTTAGAGGCCGACCAAGGTAACTTAGAGGAAGCGGAGAAATTTTACCGCCAAGTCGAGGAGCTACACGCCGCGCACCTTGCCTCTGGTGTCCATGACCATGCACAAATGGCCCGCTTCCTAGCGGACCATGACAGAAATCTAGTCGAAGCCCTTCGCCTAGCAGAACAACACAAGCTCACTCGGAATGTGCTGGAGGCGGATGTCCTTGCTTGGGTCTATTATAAAAATGGTGATCAACCCCGCGCCATCGATGCCATCAAACAAGCCCTTTCCCAGAACACTCCCGATGCGGAAATCCACTACCATGCCGGCATGATTGCAGCCAAGGCTGGAGATCGGGATGCAGCCGAGCGGCACCTTCAAGCCGCCCTCGCGATGAATCCCCAGTTTAACTTACTCCAAGCACCGGTCGCTCGTAAAACCCTTGATGAGCTATCGAGAAGCAAAGTAAGTAATAGTAAACCATGAGTATTTTTGGCAAAATTGTCCGATCGTTCTTCGCAATCGCAGCACTACTTGGGAGTGCTTCCGCACACGACGAGCCAACCAGTTTTATCGATTTACGGCTGACTTCTGCGGGCATGGAAATTTCTGTAACCGGATCGGTTACAGACTTCGCCCATGAATTACCGAGCGTTGAGCCAGATTCCTTACTCAAGCCGGACACCATCCGCATTTATCGCGAGGATCTAAACCGTTTGATCGCCTCGCGGTTACGAATCATCGCAGATGGCTCATCTCCACTCGCTCTGGTGCCCGGTGAGATCATTCCAAAGTTGGAAAAACGTGATCTTCATGCAGTAATGAGCCACTCATGGAAGAGCGCTCCGCCCAAGCTGCGGATTGAGGGCCTGCTTTTTCCTTACGATCCCAGACATCGAACCTTCCTGAATGTTTACTCAGGAGGGGAAATCCTAAGGCAAGAAATTTTCACGGCACAAACGAAGGTCATCGAATTTCAGACCAGTAAACATCAGAGACTATCAGAAGTATTGCTTGGATTTATCTATCAGGGCATTCATCATATCTTCATCGGTCCTGACCATATTTTGTTCGTCATCGGCCTGATGCTGCGCGGAGGTAGCCTTAGACAAAGGTTCTGGATCGTCAGTGCATTTACTCTGGCCCACAGTATCACACTAGGTTTTGCGACTTTTCGTCTCGTGAGTCCCCCGGCGTCGTTGGTAGAGCCAGTGATTGCGTTGAGCATTGTATTTGTCGGCATTCATTCCCTCTTCAGCAAGGAAGGCCGCGATTTTCGCTTGGTTTTCGCGTTTTTCTTCGGACTCATCCATGGATTTGGCTTTGCAAGTGTCTTACAAGAGATGGTCTTACCTCAACAGGCATTAGGTTGGGCCTTGTTTGCATTTAATGTGGGAGTGGAGATCGGGCAGGTTTGCATCGTGATTTCGTTAGTCGCACTTCTGGTCTTGTTACGGCGCTCAAGTGCAAGGCTTGCCGATGGATTCGTGGGATTCGGTGGATTAGGAATTACCGCAGCAGGTGCATTCTGGTTTTTCCAGCGAGTCATCGGTTGATGACTTCTGTCAGCATCCGGCCTGTGGCTCGGGCATCACCCGAGCAATCCCACCGCACCAACCCACCCGTGCTGAAGGCCCAGATTCCCAGCATCGGGATAAGGAGCCGCGAATCTAGCGAATCTTTATGAAGAAGATATTGAGATCGCAGCGTGAAGCTTCCCTGATGTCGGGTCGCTAAATGGCCGGTCGCTTTGTTATAGATCGTTCCTCTGTGATCCCCTCTCATATTAGGAGCAGTTTTCGAGAGATGAATTCTTCCCTTCCCCCATTTTGGGATTAAATCCTCGGCGGTCTTGAGCAACGGCTCATTTCTCACCTCCATTTCCACTCCAGCCAAGCATCCTCACTCCTGCAATCCGCCTTCATTTCCAGACTCCCAGCACCGAGTCCCAAACATCGCTCACGCTGAAAAGACCCCAAACTGTAATCGGCATGAAAATACCAAATAGACTTAATCCGCTCAGAAACTCCCTCCATCGCCCCACGACAGTCGGGTCGATGGCACGGTAAATTACATGGAATCCAATGATGCCAATTTTCGAAAATAGAAGGCCGCAAGTGTTTCGCTTGCCTGCGTGGCCACGGCGTGACGGACCGTGTGTCCGAGTGCTTCCGGCGATGATTTGCCTAGCGGGTTGCTCGACCATGGTCATGAGCGCACAGGATTCCAGCCTGTCCGCCCCAGAGGTCAGGTCTAGCGAAACGCCAGTGCAAACTGGCGCGGTCAAGCCAGCCGCCGTCCTCGGTGAAGTGCGGAAAATCGACGAAGATCAATACCTCGTGGGTGATATCACTTTTCGGAAAAGCACGCGCGAGATCTCATTCGACGCACAGGTCAACCAAACCGGAGGCCCTATCGAATACCTGCTCGTCACCGAAAAGGGGAAGGTCCACGAGTCGCTCTTCTCATGCGGTATCAGCCCGACCGATCTCAATGTCGCCCTCAAGTTGCTAGGCTATCCCTCGTCGCCGGAATTGTTCGAGATCATCGCACCCGACCACCGCCCCACCGGGAAATACCCGGAAGTGCCGGAGGATACCAAGAACGGAGCACGTCTCGCGGTTTTCGCGAGCTGGCAGGATGAAGGCTCGGAAACGACCTGCGCCGTGAACGATCTGGTGAAAAACACCACCACCGGTGAGGTCATGCCGCCGGGGCCTTGGCTCTACACCGGCTCGCTGATCACGAAAACGGATTTCCGAGCCGAGGCCACCGGCGACATCATCGCCGTCTTCAGTAACCCTTCAGCCATGGTCAATTACCCCGGCGAGGCACGGACCAACGACGAAGTCTGGTCGGTGAGCCAAGGTAAACTGCCCGCCATGGGCACACCCATCCGCATCACCCTCAAATCATTCCCCAAAATCACCCAACCCATCAAGAAAGCCCCATCACCATGAAAAAAATCGTTCCACTGCTCGCACTGGCTCTCTCATGTCCGCCGCTCACGGCGCAGGTCGATTACGACGGCAATTATCCATGGTCGGAAAGGACCAACGTCGCTCCCGACTCTGCGGTCCCGGGCTGGTTCTACAATCTCGGGATCACGGGAATGAGGGTCAAACTCGATCCGGCCGCCCCCCGCACCTTAGTGGTGAAATATGTCTTTGCCGGGACCCCCGCCGCTTTAGCGGGTGTCCAAGTCAATGACGTGATCACCGGAGTCAAGGGACAGCCATTCACTGCGGACCATCAGGATGGCTACGGTGTCGCTGTCTTCGGAGCCAGAGGGCCGATCAGCGAATTCGGAAACGCCCTTGATGACGTCCAAGGCGTCGATGGATTACTCGGAGTCACGCTGACCCGGGGCAGCAGCACTCTCAGCGTCACCCTCAATGTCGGTCAGGTATATGGTAGTTTCTCGCCGACCTTCCCGTTGAACTGCCCGAAGTCCGACCTCATTCTCAGTCAGTTGCTGACCTATCTCCGTCAGACCCAGAAGGCAAATGGAGCCTGGGGAAGCGAGGGAGGCCACGAAAATAACATCTTCGCCGGTCTTGCCCTTTTAAGCGATGGCAGCCCAGCAAGCATGACCGCTGCCGGAAAGCTGGCGACCTTCTACGACAGTCAAACCAATGGACCCATCCCACCCGGCAGTCTTGCCAACTGGAGGTATCTCGCCGCTTCGATCTACCTATCGGAGTACTACCACAAGACCAACGATGCATCGGTATTGACCAAGCTGAACACCCTCTACAGCCGCCTGCTCGACAGCCAATACACCGACGTTTCTCAAATCAATATCGATGCCTTCGGGTCGGACCCGACGATTTTCGGCTTCGGCGGTTGGGGCCACAACCCCGGATTCGAGGGCTATGGTCCCATTGGCATGACGACCGGCCAGGGGGCCCTCGCCTTCGCTATGATGAAACGTGTGGGTGTCACTGTGGATCGCACCCGTCTCGATGCGGCCTATGATTTTCTCGTGAAAGGAACCGGTGCTAACAACTACGTTTGGTATGCCGACAGCATCGGCGGCGGCCCCAATGACTGGGGCGATCCCGGCCGCACCGGTGCCGCAGCGATCTCGCACTGGATGAGCCCCTACTCCGAGTCTGCCTACGCCAGCCGCGCCATCCGCTATGCCCGCTTCATGGGCGCCCACCCCCAGAGTTTTCCCGACACGCACGCCTCTCCTACCATCGGCATGGCCTACGCCGCGATGGGAGCCCACTTCGACCCGGAAAGCTTCCGGCAGTTGCTAGACAACAACCGCTGGTGGTTCTCGCTCTCGCAAACGCCCGAGGGCAACTTCTACTATCAACCGAACCGCGACAACCACAGCTACGCCGCAGCTCCACGGTTCGTGGTCTCCAGCGTCACCGCGCTGATCCTGTCCCTGCCGAAACGCAACCTGATGATTTCTGAGCGCGTCGTCTCCACTGATGGCGGATTTGTTGCTAACGGGAGTTTTCAAATGTATAAACCCGGGACCGGCTACACCGTCACTGCCGCCTTCGCCGACGCAGGTTCCTACGCAAGAGGCGTCGGTAATGGCATCGTGCTTGGGGGCGGTAGCGTCAACTACGCCGACGGCACCACCGGCACGACGGTCGATTTACCGGGTTGGACTCCCTTGCAAAGTAGCAACGATCTGTCGGCCAACGGAGTGGCTGGCTCCACCGGCATGAATTTCTTCGCGGCATGGGGAGGTGATGGCCGCATTCAATCCGCCAGTCCACTCGGCACCGTTCAAGACGGTGGCGTTTACACCATTTCCGCCATGGTCGGTGGCCCGGCTGACGGACCAATCCAAGGCCCTCTCGCATTTCACCTTTTCGCAAACGGAGTCCAACTCACCCCGACTTCCTCGATCAACCCCACCCTCCCCCACGGCGGAGGCTTTCAGCAAATCTCAAGGACCTACCAAGGGGCCGCGCTCGCCGGTCACATCGGCGCAAGTCTCACCATCGTCCTTGGCGTCGAAAACGCGAATAATGCGGGGAACCGGGTCATCTTCGACAATGTCGCCATCAAAGGCTTAGGCGTGCCTCAGGCATCCTTTGAGTCCGCGCCTGCGGCGATCAGCACCACCGCCGTCAGCATGACCGCTACGACCGGAACCACCGCCGCCGGCCCGGCCCAATATCTCTTCACCGAGACCTCCGGCAATCCCGGCGCCACCAGCAGTGGCTGGCAGACAAGCCCGACCTACACCGACAGCGGGCTGACAGCTTCGACGCGATACACTTACACCGTGACCATGCGCCATGCCCTAGCCAACACCGCGAATGCTTTCGTTCCGACGGCTGCCATGTCGGCCACCACCCAGATCGCAGGTTCTGGCGGATTGGTTACGAACGGGAACTTCCAGATGTATAAACCCGGGACCGCCTACACTGTCACCGCCGCCTTTGCCGACGGAGGTTCCTACGCCAAAGGCCTCGGTGATGGCATCGTGCTTGCAGGCGGCACCGTCAACTACGCCGACGGCACCAGCGGCACGACAGTCGATTTACCCGGTTGGACTTCCGTGCAAGGTGGCAACGATCTGTCGGCGAACGGGGTGGATGGCTCTACCGGCATGAATCTCTTTGCGGCATGGGGAGGTGATGACCGCATTCAATCCGCCAGTCCACTGGGCACCGTTCAAGACGGTGGCGTTTACACCATTTCCGCCATGGTCGGTGGCCCGGCTGACGGACCGATCCAAGGCCCACTCGCCTTTCACCTTTTCGCAAACGGAGTCCAGCTCACCCCAACTTCCTCGGTGAACCCCACCCTCCCCCACGGCGGAGGCTTCCAGCAAATCTCAAGGACCTACCAAGGTGCCGCACTCGCCGGTCACATCGGCGCGAGCCTTACCATCGTCCTCGGCGTTGAAAATGCGAACGATGCCAAGGACCGGGTCATCTTCGACAATGTCGCCATCCTGTTGGACACCGCCCAGACGACGGGTTTTTCCAACTGGCAATCCGCCAACGCCACCGCCCAAACCCTCGACCTTGATCACGACAACGACGGCGTCCCCAACGGCATCGAATTCTTCCTCGGCGGCACCACCAGCACCACCGGCCCCACCACCCTGCCCGGCGTATCGAAGACCAGCGGCGTGCTCAGCATCACTTGGCCCAAATCCGCCACCTATCCCGGCATCTACGGCACCGACTACCGGGTGGAAACCTCCGACACGCTCACCGGCAACTGGATTCCCGAAACCCTCGGCGGAAACGTCACCATCAGTGGTGGCGATGTGAAATACACCTACCCCACCCCGCTCGGCACCCGGAAATTCGCCCGCCTCCGCGTCACCGGGCCGTAATTCCCACTCGCATTTACGACAAATTCGTTCCCTTAGACTCGATGCTGGCGATAGCTTCTAGGACGTTGGTCCAGCCGTCGTCATCGGGGGCGGGGGTGGTGTCGTGGATGCCGAGGGTATTACCCTGAGGGAACATCCGGGGAGGGAGGGGCCCGCTTGCGGGAGGCACACGGACTGGATGCAGCATTACCCCGCGCACGTCACATGTTCCCGCAGGACTAGCAGCTCACGTGACAGCCGCAAGCGGGATGCTTGGCGGTGCGGAGCGACGATCTTTTGGGGAGTTGCTTGAGGGGGAAAGACGGCATGGTCACGATTGGCGTTTTAGCAGACTCCATACAATTAGTAAGACTACGCCTATCCCAGCGATCCAAAACCATAAACGACTTGATTTACCTACCTCAGAGCTTGCTGGCTGTTCCTTGTTTGGAGCTTGAATTTTGGCAGAAGCTGGGTCGCTTAACCTTGTCTCCTGATTTTTAGATTTTCGTCGATCATCTACTGTGGATAGTTTGCTCGGCGCAGGTAATTTTGTCCAATCAGGTATTACGTATCCAAGTTCTGTAAGCTTCTCTGCAGTGAGCGGTTCGTATGAATAACCACCCTGCTGTCCAGTTTGCCCGGAATACTTATCAAAAAGTTTCTTTTCTGACGGCTTAGTTAAATCAAGGCCCGGTAGTTCCTGTACTCTCAACACACCGTTGCTGACAGATAGAAATTGCCTGCTTTCAATTCTTTGAGCAGAAAGAGCACCATCTCGATGGGGATAATTAGAAATCAAAAGACCCGGCCCTCCCAATTCATCAACTTGACCAAGAAAAACAAATTTTGATTCGTTTCCAATCAATGCAGGCAATCTAACCTCCTGATTGCTATCAGTGAGTCTATCGTATGAACCATCGGTACGCTTGCGATAGATTGCAAAGTAAATTCCTGAATTATCTCCCAACCACATTTTGTTATGGCCTACCATTATCTCCGCTTGGCCATCAAGATCCAGATCAATACTTACTTTGTGGATTATGGATACTTCACTTGCTTCCGAATAGCGGTCTTCGATTTGTAAATTTAAAAAGTCAGCGACGGGGTCTTGAACAACGTGTAGCTCAGAGGCTAAGGTTGTCGCTAAGCCGATGAAATAAATAAGTAATTTTTTCATTTTTGGATATGCTAAGGGTTTACTTCAAGTAAACGCTCGACCTTCCTGATGTAAAACTCATCTGGATTCATCGGGGGATTAAAGTGCCACCGCTTGGTCCGAGCCGCAGGCGCGATACTAAGGCCAGCGGCTAAGTCAGGATCAAAAATATATCGACTTTTCACAGTGCCGCCCCAGCCATTGTAGGACGTAAGCCAAATCGCATCACTCGATGTGAAGGTGGTGTTACCAATGAGAATGGTGGGCGGCGGATCCTCGTTGAATTTTTGCAAGTGACGAGCGGAGTCATTCTTCACATCGTCGTAAAAGCGGGTAGCTAAGCCGCTTTTGATGGAGTGCTGCATAATTGCGAGACCGCCAAGCACATTTCCCTGCCAATTCCAAATTTGCGCCCTAGGAATAACAGTCGTTTGGTCTGTTGGAGAGCCGGTGACCTGAAACATTCCTATTCCACCTGGTCCCGATGCTTCTGCACGTTCGACTAATGGGATGCCTTCACGTCCGGCAATTCGTGCACCAGTTTGGCCACCGCCCAGAGCCCTGAATTGATTATATCTAGCATTATTCGGAGTCACTGGCGTAAAGGGATAATAGGTTGCTTCCCCTCCATACAAGCTGCTTTCGTGCTTAGCGATCGCATAAGCAAACCAAGCTGTTCCAGATTGGTCCACGATGTAGGTTTTGCATCTTGTGTCGACTGGATTTTGGCCAGCAATTCTAAACACGATTGTCTGATCCTGCAAAACTACAGTTCCATCTGTTTTAGTCAGCTGATAGGTCAACGTAGCATCGCCCCCGAAAAAACCAGTTGCGACAGCAGAAGCCCAATCCGGGTCAGCATAGATGTCCCAATTGCTTCCAGTTACATCACGAAAACTCCCATCCGCTGGAATTCGTATCAAATCTTGAGTTTGATGTCCGACGTAAGGCCGTGTGTAATCAACTGCCAACTTGGCTTTGATGCGGACGCCATCTGAGAGACTAGGAATTGATAGCCTCATCTGAGGCATCCGCGGGGTCGAATCTGTCGCTGACGTGTGGTTGTCGATCCACGCCACTGAATCGATATTTGTGTCAGTTGCATTCTGCTTTGGAGTAATATTTACATCATCAGCGGTATTTGCCACATCTCGAACATTCTTCACCTCCACCGGGAGGAGGCTGATTCTCTTACCTATCACTGTGTAGAATCCGGGGGGGAAATTGAGGGGCGGCATGATATCGATAGGAAGGGACGCAGTGGAATTGGCTGGAATCGTCACTTCGAGCTTCTCGACGATGGGTGGGAATACTTCTGTCACTGGTGAATACGTCATACGGTAGCCGCAAGTTAGTTTCAGGAATGTTCTCTTAATCTCGACGTTTGATGCGGGCTTCGTCTGAAGCCAATACTTGCCCTCGGTAAGCGAGCCCATTATAGCGTCTTGAGCAAGTCCGTAGAATGGTTCAATTCCTTCCCAATTAGCCGAACTTGAGTGGGGTAGTAGCAGGTTATCGGGTGCTTGGTCCGGAAACGGCATCGAGGCGACCAATGAGGGTAACGTAGAAACCGGTATTCTGTCACTGCTCTCAATTAACTGGGAAGAATATGGAGGCCAATTCGTTCCTAACCTTGCCTTACGTGGGTAAAAAATGTTTGCGGTTCGCAGGGCAATATTCAAGCGTGGGGGGTAGGATTGATCTGATAGCGGGTCGTGGCCGCTTGCGATTTCTTCGCTGTCAGAGACACCGTCGCCGTCGGTGTCGGGGGAACTTGGATTGGTTTGATAGACAAACAGTTCGTCCACGTCGCTCAGGCCATCACCGTCGGTGTCTGTGAGGTTGGGGTTGCTGCCGAGTTCAGCCTCTTCGGCGTTGGTGAGGGTGTCGGAGTCGGTGTCTTCGTCATTGATGGTGACGCGCCAGAAGCCGCGTGCCGGGGTGCTGCCGTCGGGTTGGGTGAGGGCGATGCTGGTGCCGATTTCGGTGCCTGCGCCGATGCGTGGGTTGC
>JAYUHS010000198.1:0-8637 GCA_043766715.1 Luteolibacter sp. | reverse complement strand
TACGTCAGCTTAGTGGATTATGAAATCACCGAGCCATGGAACCGCCGCATCCAGACCTGTGGCGATGTGGTCATCACCAAGTCCGGCGTAGTCTCCGGTGCCACCCTCCAGTGCCATAACTTGATCGTCCTCGGCGAACTCGCTGGCTCGGTCGATTGCTCAGGAGACCTCATCATCCGCAGCCACGGTAAAATCATCGGCCAAGTGAATTGCCGGAACCTCCGAGTGGAAAAGGGCGCCCGCGTCGAGTTCCTCAATCCCGTCAACGCCACCACCGCCTTCATCGATGGCAACGTCCGCGGCCAAATTTACTGCACCGGGGCCGTCACCCTCGAAAAGCGTGCCCACCTCCAAGGCCTCGTCCGCACCACCTCGCTCATCGTCAAGCCCGGCGCCAAACACACCGGCACCATTGAAATGGTCTCCAAGGCCATCTAATTTCATCAACCCGCTTCCCACTCTCCGCTCCAAATGCCTGCTGCACTCGATCTCAAGGAGGAAATCCTCGCCCTGAAAAAGGCCCGGAACGCCGTCATCCTCGCCCATAATTACCAAACCGGCGACATCCAAGACGTCGCAGATTACGTCGGCGACTCGCTCGGCCTCGCCTACCACGCCAAGGCCACCGAGGCCGATGTCATCGTCTTCTGCGGCGTCCATTTCATGGCGGAAACGGCGAAAATCGTAAACCCCGGGAAAATCGTCGTCCTGCCCGATGCCGACGCTGGCTGCTCGCTCGAGCAATCCTGCCCCGCCCCGGAACTCGAAGCCTTCCTCACCGCCCACGCCGCGAAAAACTACTACGTCATCGCCTACATCAACTGCTCTGGCGGCGTCAAAGCCCTCTGCGACGTCATCTGCACCTCCGGAAATGCGGTAAAAATCGTCAACCAAGCACCCCAAGACCGCCCGATTCTCTTCGTCCCCGACGAAAACCTCGGTGCGTGGGTCATGGAGCAGACTGGCCGCAAAATGGACCTCTGGAAGGGCAATTGCTACGTCCATGTCGAGTTCACCCGCGATTCCATCAACCGGATCAAAGCCGAGTATCCCACCGCTCTCGTCGTCGCCCATCCGGAATGCACCCAAGCCGTGAGACTGCTGGCAGACGAGGTCTGCTCGACCGAAAAAATGGTCACTTACTGTCAAAACGCCCCGGTGAAGGACATCATCGTCGTCACCGAGAGCGGCATGCTGCACCGCCTGCGCAAAGAGTGCCCGGATAAGAATCTCATCGCCGGTCCCACCGACCGCTGCGCCTGCGCCGACTGCCGCTACATGAAGATGAACACCCTACAGAAACTCCGCGACTGCCTAGATCACCTCCAGCCGCGAGTCGAAATGGAAGAATCCCTCCGCGCCCGCGCCGAGCTGCCCCTGCTCAGGATGCTTGAGCAGTCGAAGTAATTTGCGGATAAATCTTCGCTCGTAGCCCAGCCCTTCAGGGCGTCTTCATGCGGGAACAAGTCACCCTAAACGGCAACACCTTTAGGGATTGGGGAAAAAACAAGGAGTGGTGGACTCCGACCCGCCATGCCCATGTGAGGCCGATGAATCAAGAGAATCGCTTCTCATCGTTCCCGCATGGACAGCACGGCGCTCGGCGGATGAGTTCTCGGCAAGTAAGTGGACTCAGGATTGGCCCAGCTTGGCTTTCGACCTGATAAAATGACTCATGAAGTGTGAGATGGGGCCACCTGTTATGAGATTGGCGAGGTGGGGTTGTTTTGTTTTTCTGGGTCGGACTGGCCGAGGTCGCGGATGGTGCGAGCGGCTTTCCAGGCGGTAGCGAAGCGGGTCCCGGGCTCGGTGGTGCGGAAGCGGAGGACGAGCCGGTCCATTTTCCCCAACAGCGCGGTGACTTCCCCGAAGGAGGGGCGGAGGGCGAGCACGGCAAGGTGCATGTTTTGGCGGTTGGCAAATTCGTTTTCTATGGGATGCTGTTCTTGTTTTTTAGTTTGATGTGCTTGAGGGAGAGTGGGTTGTGACTGGCGGTGACGTGCGCATTTGGACCATCGACCGGGCGATTTGGACCCTGTCCGGGGATGTTTGGAGGTCCGACCGTTCGATTTGGATCGCCGTCCGATGCGTTTGGGCGACCGACCGATCGATTTGAATGGGCGACCGGCCCGTTTTGGGGATCGACCTGCCGATTGGGAGGGGCGACCGGGCCGTTTGAACTGCCGACCGCTCGATTTGGAGAGCAGACCGGGAGGTTTGAGCCGCCGACCAGGGGATTTTGACTGCCGACGGGAGGGTTCGGAAGTGGGGCGCGGGTGCGTCCCAGCGTCAGCAGGATTTCCCGGGTGCGACGGGTGCTTGAAGGCGCGGAATGGATAATTTTTTAACTAAGCCCGGCGAACCTAACTGAGAGATGGCGCGGCTGTCAAAAGACCAAATCGGTATTTGGCTAGCAGACACAACGGTTCCGGGAACTGCGGCGTCTGGCTGGAGGGTGGCTGGGTGTATGGGTTTACGCCCCGACAGGTTTGAGGGCCAGAAGCCCAGCCCATCCAGTGTTCAAAAAACGACAGACATTGTGAAAATCAGAGAGTATTCTCCCGCCATGTCAACGGTAGAGCTTCGCGAATTAGTAGCCAGTCTGGTGCTGTCTCAGAAGGATATTGACCAGCAGTTGAAGGAACTTGAACTCTCAAGTTAGTGTGCTGATAAACACCAAAATCCATTAGTTACTGTCCTCCATGTCGCTACCCCTACCTATATCCTGTTTGATTTGGACTCTGCTGTTATCATCGTCTCTGAACGCTCGCTCGTGGAGTAATTTGGACGGTAAAAAAATTGAAGCAAATTACGTTTCGAGCGATGGCGTCACGGTTGTTTTGAATCGCGATGGTAAAGATATCCAATATACCATTGCCAAACTGTCAGATGTTGATCAGGCGTTTATTCGACTCCAAGCAGCCAACCCACCAGCTCGAGCTGGCGTGGTTACGGGTTGGATCCAAGACTTCGCCATCGCCAAGCCAGCTTTCGCCGAGGCGTCGCTTTACCTGAGTCACCACAATGCAAAAGCTGTCTATCAGGCATTTGCCAAAGGCGATTTTTCACCGGAGTGGGACACTAATAAGAAGGATGTTAAAACCGAGTTCGCCTACGATACCGCCACTGCCAAGACGATCGTCTATGTCCCGGCTGGCTATGACGGCACCAAGCCCTTCGGCGTCTATCTGCATGTCAGCCCAGGGGACAACGGCCAAAACGAGAATGGCTATGCACCGGTAATGGATCGCCTCAATCTCATTTATATCAGTCCAAAGGGCACCTCCAATGGGCAGCCGATGTTGCGGCGGATTAAACTCGCAGTGGACGCCCTCAGCTCAGTCCAAGCCCGCTACAGGACCGACCCGAAACGGATCAGCGTCGGCGGTTTTTCTGGCGGGGGCCACATGGGTATGCTCATCCATGCGATGTTTCCTGATACTTTCATGGGCTCGGTGAGTCACGCCGCACAAAGCTATCTGCCTCATTCAGAGAGTGGCGGTCACTTCCCGGGTCTCGAAGCTCGTGACTTGAAATCCGGCATCATTAAGGATCACAAATGGTGTGTGATCTCTGGAGATAAGGATCAAAATTACAGCGAAATTCTCAGCACTTCGAAGCGCTGGGAGAGTGGTAGGATGAATTACAAATTCATCGACGTGCCGGGGATGTCCCATGCCGAGGCTCCTCCAGCACAGTTGGAAGTAGCCCTCAAGTGGCTAGGTTTATGACTTTATGCCCACTCTCACTTCGCTGTCGCCACGCTGAAAAGCAGGTGTTTCCTTATTTTTCACGAGTGTGATCGACACAGGAAATAGATGAAACTGCCGCTCACCGAACGATCTATTTTAGATCGACGGTCAAACGAAGATGGCAGTGAACCCATGGCGGAAAGCTCAAATACTTTGGTGGGCGGACGGGTGGAGCAGTGGTCGGTGATCATGGGCATCCCATCGCATCGACACGCTAGATCCGCCTCTACAACTTCACCGCCAGCCGGGTCTGCTGGGTGAGTGGAAATTCTTGATTCGCGCGAGCGTAGGAGCGGCGGTGGATACCCACTAACATCCCAACCGCTGCCAGACTGAACACCAAACTGGTTCCGCCGTAACTCACGAACGGCAGCGGCAGACCGTCGTTCGGCAGCAGCGCCGTGGTCACCGCGATGTTCTGAATCGCCGGAACCACGATCACACACGTCAGACCGAGTGCGATGCAGCGGTTGAAAATTGTATTCGCCTGAAGGGCAATCCCGCAGCCACCGACTGCGATGAGGACATAACAAAAAACCACGCCAAGAGTGAAAGGCAGCCCCAGCTCCTCACCCACGACTGGGAAAATGAAGTCGATATGTGCGAAGGTGAGCGTCCCAAATTTTTCCACCCCATTTCCCAAACCCACACCCCACGGGCCACCATTACCGAGGGCGAGCAGCGCCCGCCATTGCTGCATCCCTTGATCTTGCTGGTGGTTCGCCAAATCCAGCCAAGCATCGATCCGCGCCCGCCGAACTCCATCATGCATGATATACCAAATGGCTCCAGACCCCATGACTAACACTGTCGGCAGCATATAAATGAGCCTTGTTCCCACGCAAAACATGATCGCACCCACGGCCACGGAAATGGAAAGCGCTGTGCCGACATCGGTCTCACCCGCGATCAATACGATCGGAATCCCCGCAAGAATCCCCGGCATGATGAACCCGCGCCAAAACGTCCCCACCTCCGTCTGCCAGCGGGCAAACCAGCCGGAAAGCGCGAGCACGATGACGATCTTCGCCGCCTCGGACGGCTGGAACTGCCCGATGAGCGGCACCTTGATCCAGCGGTTCGAGCCATACTGCGGATCGGCAATCCCCGGCACATAACAAAGAACTAACATCACACAAGCTCCCGCCAGCATCCAAGGGGTAAACCGGCGTAGTTCCTCCAGCGGAAATTTCACCGCCATGGTCGCTGCGACTAATCCGACCACCACCATGATCGCCTGACGAGATAGAAAGTGATAGGGCAGGTGATCTGGGCCAAATCCCCTCGCCCAAGTGCCCGTGCTCGTCAGCATCACCAACCCAAGTGTCACTAATGCCGCGACGGCAACGCACAGGAAGATCGAAGAATGACGAATCATCGGCAGAAAAAAATCAACGAGGAATGGCCAAGCTCATCCCAGGCTGGATTTTGTGGTTTTTACTGATGCTGTTCGCCTTCATTAGCGCTTCTTGGCTGACTTTAAAACGGTTTGCGATCAACCAAACGCTATCGCCTTTTTTCACCACATAGGTTTTCCCAGAGGCCGACACCGGTGCAGCATCAGGTGTAGAAACTTGAGTCGCATGAGAGAGGTTCGACTTCACCAGCCTAGCTTTGGGAGCGCTGTTCACGTCCACGGCAGGCACCAATCCGCTGGCATGATCCACCGGTTCTTGGTTGCGAATTGCCACCACTTCCGGCGGCTCCACGGCCACAATCCGCTTCGGCGGGATTTTGAGTAACAGACCAGGAACAATGTCCGCGTGTTTGTTGATGAGGCGGAGGTCCCCTTCCTCCACACCCACCGAGGAGGCGATGCGGGCGTAGTTATCCCCCTGCCGGACGATGTAAGGCTTCTCGCCCTTCGTAATTCTTGGGAGATCCAGTCGTGCGGGCGTGCTTGCCGCCGCGCCCTGACTGAGCTCTCTTCCCTCTTTATTCCGCAAATCTTGCTGCCCAGGCGTGCTGGCCACCGGTGAGACAGGCTCTTGTGCCACCACCAGCGAGGTTTTTGTCTGCTCGGGGGCACGGCCATCGAGAAACTTCTGATGCACAAAGATCAGCCCGATCGCTACGATGTGGATCAGGAAAATAATCGTCAGTGCTCGCGCGATTTTCGAACTACCATCCTCAAACTCCATGTCCGAGGTGGCAGTCGCCGCGACACGTTGCTTGCGGTTTCCTGTGACGGCGCTCAGGCGCTTGAGTATTCCCTTCGACACAGGAAGGCGTTTGACGGGTAGAGTGTGGGGTTTCATGGCAGTTAGCGGAGTTGGTGGACCAGATCACGGAAGGCATTTCCGCGTTGTTCATAGCCGGAGAATTGGTCAAACGACGACGTCCCCGGAGAAAGTAAAACTGTCGAGCCGCGCGGCGCAAGGCTGCGGGCAGTGGCCACGGCGTCTGCCAAAGTCGAGACTGATTGACAGCTAACAGCCGCCGAAAACAAGTCTGCGAGTGGACGCGCGATCTGGCCGAAGGTCACCACCGCCAGTGCTTTTTGAACGAGGAGTGGCACCACAGAGGCATAGTCGAGGCCCTTTTCTTTTCCGCCGACGATGAGGATCACCGGCCGGGTCTGAGAGCGCAGTGCGCTTTCCAATGCATGGAGGTTCGTCGCCTTCGAGTCATTGAGATACTCCACCCCGTCGAGCGTACGGATCAACTCACAACGGTGCGGAGGCGGGGCATAGCCTTGAAGAGCCTCTCGCATCATTTGAGATGAGATTCCTAGGGCCTCGCACGCTGCTAGAGCCGCCATCGTATTCTCTGCATTATGAAGTCCACGCAGGCTGGTGTCCCGATCCATGTCGATCCACGTCTCACCGCCGTGCTCGATGGTGTACCCCTCAGAATACCAATCCGCCGTGGCATCCGTCGTTGAAAATGTCGCCACTTTTGCCGCCAGTTTGGGTAGATTTTCCCCTGCCCTAACGACAGCGGTATCCGCCGCAGTTTGGTTTTGGAAAATCCGCAGCTTGGCGGCTCGATAGGCTTCCACCGTCGGGTAGCGGTCCATGTGGTCTGGCGCAAAATTCAGCCAGATCGACACCACCGGATGCAGCGTGGAAATGGTCTCTAGTTGGAAGGAACTCAGCTCCAGCGAAACGACCGGCGGCGGGTTCGCATGGAGCACGACTTCCGCAAACGGTGTGCCGTAGTTCCCACACGCCGTGCCACCGAGAGCGGCATGGGAAAGGATACGCTCGACTAACTCAGTCGTCGTCGTCTTACCATTTGTCCCGGTGATGCCGATGATCCGACCTCTAAAATAACGGGCTGCTAACTCCACCTCACCCATGACTTCGCCCGTATTCTTCGAAAACGCCGCGACATAGGAACCATAGGTATCAATGCCCGGGCTCACCACTAGCAGATCAGAAACTAACGCGCCCCCGTCTGCTTCAGTAGCATTCGGGTGGATCTCTACCTCCTCCGGCATCCCGCTGAATGCCTCCGCACCCGCGCTGTCCCACGCAGAAACTCTTGCCCCCTCGCGCAAGGCCAGCGCCGCCGCCGCCCGGCCGCTGCGTCCCACGCCAAGGATGGCAATATGTTTTCCGACGAGTGTCATCAATTTAGGCGATCTTCAGAAGCGCGAGGCCGAACAATGCCAGCATGATCGAGATGATCCAGAAACGGATGATCACTTGATTCTCATGCCAACCTAATAATTCAAAATGGTGATGGATCGGCGACATTTTAAAGATCCGCTTCTTGCGTAGTTTGAAACTGCCGACTTGAAGGATGACCGACATCGCCTCCATCACGAACACCCCGCCGATGATCACCAGCAGCAGCTCCTGCTTGGTGCAAAGCGCCGCCGTGCCAAGCGCTCCGCCGATGGCCAGCGAACCGGTGTCTCCCATGAAGACCTTCGCCGGATGACAGTTGAACCACAGGAACCCAAAGCACGAACCTACTAAAGCCATTAGAAATACCGCCAGCTCACCGACGTAGCGGTTATGTGGGATCACCAAATACTCCGTCGCCATGTAGAAATGGCCTGCTAAATAAGCAAGAAAGGCATAGGACAACGCGACGCTAATGGTCGTCCCAGTGGCCAAGCCATCGAGGCCATCTGTAAGATTCACCGCATTCGAACAACCGACGATGACAATGGCGAAAAACGGAATAATCAGCCACTGGAGATCAAGGATCACGACCTTAAAAAGCGGGAAGGTAATCGCGCCGATCCCGATCGGGTTCTGCCCGAGCCGATAGCCCGCCAAGCCATCCGCAATCTGTTGGGGAGTCGCGCCGAATCCGGAGATTTCCTTTTTAAAATAGAGGAAGCAGGCAGCGACCACGGCGATCACTAGTTGCCAGCCGAGCTTTTTCCGACTGCTGATCCCGTCGGATTTTTTTTCCTTCACCTTCTTATAGTCGTCACAGAAACCGAGTAGTCCGCACGCTGCCATCGTGCAGGCACAGACCGCGATGAATGGATTCAACGGACGGGCAAATATCAGTGTTGAAATCAGCACTGAGCCGATGATTAGCACGCCACCCATCGTCGGGGTGCCGATTTTTCCGCCATGAAGTTCTGCAAGCTTATGCACCTCCGCCGCCGTGCGGATCGGTTGGCCGACCTTGAGCGAGATGAGCCGCCGGATGACCCACGGCCCAAAAATGACTGAAAGGATAAATCCTAACAACCCCGCACTCGCCGCACGGAAGGTGATGTATTGAAACAAGTTGAGAAACGAAAAAGTATGCGCCCAGCCTAGGTGGCCAGAGGCACGCTCGGCTTCAAATGCTTGATACCAGAAATCGTAAATCGCAGGGAGCATCAGTTTCGAGGGAATGCGGCGTGCATGACACGCTCGACGGTGGCGGATCGGCTGCCCTTGAAGAGGACCACGTCACCCGGTTTGACCTCACG
>JAYUHS010000197.1:0-3285 GCA_043766715.1 Luteolibacter sp. | reverse complement strand
GCCGACAACCGCTTCAAAAGCGCCTCATCCGAAAGCCCGCCCTCCGCCATCGGCGGCACTTCTAGCAGGAGGTGGAAGTGGTTGCACATCAGACAGTAAGAAACCACCCTGCAGCCTGTGAATTTCTCCTGCATCCGCATTAGCGTTCGGAACTTCTCCTTCTCCTCCGCGCCAAAAGCAAAGCGCCGCTCCACCACTCGCGACAGTACATGGTAGAAAACCGGTTTCCCCTCGGATTTTCGCCACTCAGCCAACCAACGGGATCTTCTCATGACGGGTAGGGGTCGCTCATGGAAAAGACCTACCAGAGCCGTGGAAAAATAGCAAGCGGAGTTTCGACTTAAGGACTGTCCCTTCATCAAAGCAGGGATCGGTGTGGAAAACTAAGATGAAAAATCAGCGCCAGGGCATGTGATCCTGCGGCTCAGCCAGCCGTTGGCGGGTCGGCACGGCTTGGGGAGGATTGATTTCAGAATCCCGCAACGGAGCCGAAATATCCACGGCCTGACCCATTTAAAGCTTGTTAAGATTTCCGTTAGGCCAAAAAAAATTTATGGCTCACACGCAATACCTTAACAATGAATTCTCCTCGCGTTTTTTCGCGGACATTTTCCAACTCTACCCCCAGTCCTCGCGGCAATACCGCTGCACCGACATTTCCGACATTCACTACTGTCAACTCGGCGTGCTGCGCGCGCTGAGCAGCTCGACCACCGGGCAGGAGTTCCTCCAGTTCCATGCCGACCAGGGCATCGCCAACATCGAACCCAGCCATTTTTTCAAAGCCCTCAAAAGCTCGCGCCGACTTGCCAACATCACCTCCCTCAACGACCTGCTCGCCGGGCCGATGACGCGCCAGATTCCCGATCCCTACACCCAATGCGCGGAACTCGCCGGCTGGGACCTCTACGCCTTGGACGGACATTATCACCAAGCCGCCTGCTTCGATCCGAAGAGCGAAAACTCCAAGGGCGAACTCCGCGCCATCGCCACCGGCCATTTCTTCCGCATGAACATGCGCAGCCATCACCTCAGCTGCCTCGGCATGGCCAATCCCGAGGACGGAAAAAAGAAAGCCCATGACATGACCGTCATCAAGCGCAGCAGCGCCGACCAGCTTCGCAACGGCGCGCCGAAAGGCCGCAAAGTGATGCTCATCTGGGACAAGGCCTGCATCGATTACCGGCAATGGTACAAGCTCAAGCACACCCACGGCATCTACTTCGTCACGCTCGAAAAATCCAACAGCACGGCGGAAACCTGCGCCGTCAACCCACTCGACGCCAGCGATCCGAGAAACGAAGGTATGGTTTCCGACCATCTGGTCGGCACCTCCACCGGAGTGATGCTGCGGCGCATCGTTTACACCAATCCCGAGGACGAGGTGAGCTACACCTATCTCACCAGCGACTTCACCCTGCCGGCCTATCAGATCGTCCTGCTCTACAAACACCGCTGGGACATCGAGAAAATCTTCCATCAGTTCAAGAGCAAGATGCACGAGCGCAAATCCTGGGCGAGCTCCCTCGAAGCCAAGCAGAGCCATGCGATTTTCGAGTGCCTTGGCCACAACCTCCTGCTGCTCTTCGAGCAATACCTCGGAGCAAGCGAAGGCCTGCGGGATGAATTGGAGGAGAAAAAACAACAAGGACGGATCAAATCGTCCGGGCTTGAAATCATCGCGGCGGGGATCATCCGTGCTGCGGGGAACTTCATCAACACCGCGCTTCAGAGAGCCACCCAGAGGACCCAGCGCTTCATCCGGTGGGTGCGTGTCTGGATTTACAAACAGGCTCCCTGGGGCGACTCCATCCACCGTCTGAAGGAAGTCTGGGGAGGGATTTATTCATAGTTTTCCACACCGATCCCTGGCGCGACAAGGTGACAGATAAATAATAGAGAACGTCCTTGGCAACTGGGTTTGCGTTGGTAGGGTGGCGGAATGCGAAAAGCTCGGTGGCTGGCAAATTGGCAAAATTCGACTTCGAAACCGTTGATTTACCACTGCATTTCCCGGGTGGTGGACCGGCGGTTTGTGTTTGCGGAGCGGGAATGCGAGGCGTTCCGGATGTTCATGCGGATGTATGAAAATTTTTCCGGCTGCCGGATTTTGTCTTACTGCATCATGTCCAATCACTTCCATCTTTTGCTGGAGGTGCCACCGATGGCGGAGGACGGATTGAGTGACGACGTGTTGCTGAATCGGCTCTCTGCACTCTATTCCGAAGCTTTTGTGGCCGGGGTGGCGGCGGAATTGGTGGAAGCGAGAAAGTTTTCCTCGGATGAAGCTGGTGACTCCGCTGACACCCGCGTGGCGGAGATTCACGCCCGTTTCACCTACCGGATGCATGATCTGAGTCAATTCATGAAAGGGCTATTGATCCGTTTCACGCGCTGGTTCAACCGGGTCCATTCGCGGAAAGGAACGCTGTGGGAGGAGCGCTTCAAGAGCGTGATCGTGGAATGCGGTGTGGCGGCGCGGACGATAGCAGCCTACATCGATCTCAATCCGGTGCGGGCGGGCATGGTCAAAGATCCGGCGGATTATCGCTGGAGCAGCTACGGAGAAGCCGTGGGTGGAGGGGCGAAGGGCAATGGTAAGAAAGCGCGGGAAGGCCTCGTGCGGGCATATTCTTGCGATCAGGGTGTGGGCTTTGAGGCTGAGAAATGGCGCGATATCTCGCGTTTATATCGTCGTCTGATGGGGCTGGCCTTGGGAAGGAAACCGGGGCGGGCAGAAGTGGCAAAAACGGGAACTACCTTGGGCCAATCCACGAAGAACACGGTGGAGATGCTGGAAAGCGAGGACAACGAAACGGTTTTGAAAGATTTGGGAATGGCGAGGATGCTGCATTGCCGGGTGCGCTATTTCACCGACGGCGCGGTGATCGGCAGTAAGGAGTTCGTTAACGAGGCGTTTGCGAATGCGCGGGAGCGATTCGGACCCAAGCGCAAGGATGGTGCTAGAAAGCTGAAGGGCGGAGGCGCGATGGCAAGCGGATCCCTTTGGAGTTTGAGGGATCTCCGGAATGGAATCGCTTAAATGATCAGGATTGAATGCCAAGCCGCCGCCGCCCCGGTTGCATGACCAAAGCGAGCGCCAGCATTCCGACGTGAAATCCCAGACTCATCGGCGCGCACATAGAATATCTAAAGACATGGTCTCAAAAAATTGAACCTGACCGCTATGCTGACACGGGTTTCTCCCTAGCGGACACCCCACCCGAGCTGAACGCCTTCCTCTTCCAGCAAATGATGCGGAAGAGCGGTTCAGTGAATGGGGGC
>JAYUHS010000196.1:0-1121 GCA_043766715.1 Luteolibacter sp. | reverse complement strand
AAACCGGCGTCTCGATGACAAACTCGAAGTAGTCTTTGTCGTCGACGGCAGCCCGGATCGATCCTACACTATTCTCGCCGAGCGCCTGCCGAGATTGGGCGTGCGTGCCAAGTTGTTGCTTCTCTCGCGCAATTTCGGATCGTTTGCCGCCATCCGGGCTGGCTTGGCGGCGGGTCGCGGAGAATTTTTTGCGGTGATGGCGGCGGACCTGCAGGAACCGCCGGACCTCATTGAGCGCTTCTTTTCCGTTCTCAAAAGCGGTGAGTTTGACGTTGTGGTCGGAACTCGGGAATCGCGAGCGGACCCGTGGCTCGCGCGCCTCGCGTCCCGAATCTTCTGGAAGTTTTATCGAAGTCTGGTTGTGAAGGAAATACCCCAAGGTGGTGTGGATGTTTTTGGATGTAATCGAGAGTTTCGTGACCGAGTGTTGGAGTTGCGGGAATCCCATTCTTCCCTCGTTGCACTCATGTTTTGGCTCGGATTCCGCCGGCAAGCGATCGCCTATACGCGCCTGGCACGCCGCCACGGCCGATCAGCCTGGACGTTGCGGAAAAAAGTTAAGTACCTGCTTGATAGCGTTTTTGCGTTCACCGATCTGCCCATCCGACTGCTAATGGGAGCAGGCATTTTCGGCATCGGGGTCAGTTTTTTGCTCGGATCGGCGATCCTAGTCTCACGTCTGCTCGGAAACATCCCGGTTCCAGGCTATGCCGCCACGGCATTATTAATCACTTTCTTCGGTGGACTTAACACTTTTGGGATCGGGTTGGTCGGAAACTACGCGTGGCGCTCCTACGAAAACTCGAAATTGCGTCCGCTGGCAATCATTATGCGGGAAACAAGCTACCCACCAACCGAACTAATGCATTCCGGACAATCTGCCTCATGAACTATTTTCTCCATCCCAAAGCCCTCTGCGAAACGACTCACGTCGGCGACGGTACTCGGATCTGGGCTTTTACCCATCTCCTGCCCGGCGCGCGGATCGGGGCCAACTGCAATATATGCGACCATGTCTTCATCGAAAACGATGTCGTGATCGGCGACAGGGTGACTATCAAATGCGGAGTTCAAGTCTGGGATGGAATCACGATGGAGGACGATGTGTTCATTGGCCCCAA
>JAYUHS010000195.1:0-1123 GCA_043766715.1 Luteolibacter sp. | reverse complement strand
TGGCCATTTGGCTACCGCCGAAGTTTTGGACGTTGTAGGCGAAGCGGTCGTAGAACGCATCCACATCGGCAATCAGGAAAACATTGCCGGGGCTGGTGGCTTGCTTGAGCGACTCGGGCTTGGGCGCATCTTTGTTTTCAGTGCCCTCGCTGGTGGGCTTGGGTTTGCCATCGGGGAAGGCGGTTTTGAAAGTGCCTGATAGATGAGTGACCAGATCGTAGGCGGTGCCGTTGGACTTGAGCGTGCGGGCCAGCGATGGATCGAGTTGGGAAGCTTTCATGGAATCGACGAAGCCGGCTTGGGTGGTGGATTTGATCAAGCTGTTAGCGGTGATGCCAGTGGCCCCGGTCTTGGTGAAACCACCCGGTAGGAAGAAGGTCACGGAGCCGAGATCCTTGGTGATGACGTCGTCCTTTTGCGGCATCGAATCCTTGCCGAGAGTTAGAACCGCCAGCCCGAGGCGATCGCCGCCGAGTTTGGTGGCGAGCGAAGGATCGGCGAGAACCATCCCGGACTCATAAGTCACGCCCCACGCGGAAAGCAGGGTGGGGAGTGTGGAGGTGGTCGGATTGGGCTCTTGCTGGCCCATCATCGGATTTCCCGCGGGCTGAGTCATCTGCGCGGCCACCGAATAGGCATCCAGACAGGCGACGACGGTGCCGCCATTGAGCAGGTATTGGTCCACCGAATACTCGGCCTCCGGGGTGATTCCCGCAGGGTGGAAAAGCAGCAGCACCTTGATGACCTTGGGGTCGATGGTGGCGGCTTCCATGGAAATATCCACCACGTCGAAGGACTGCTTGAGCTGCTGATAGATCACCCAGCCTGGCGTCGGCTGTTGGCCGGGCATCATCGCTGGGGCACCTTTTAAATCAAGGGCGGACATCAGCCCGATCTTCGGCTTGGTGGGCGTGCTGACCTCGGCGACGGCCTTGGAAAGTTGATACTCTAACATCGTTTCCTCGCGTGGATTGAGGAATGGGATGACGCTGGTTTTATCCAAGCAGGAAATGGCGAGGCCGAAGAATAGGTTCTGGTCGTCCATCCGTTGGCCGTTGATGCCATCGAGATTGGCGGAGTCTTCGGCATCGGTATCGGGTTCGGGATCGAGGTTCTCGATGCG
>JAYUHS010000194.1:0-8729 GCA_043766715.1 Luteolibacter sp. | reverse complement strand
GGATGATTTCCGCGCCCGTTTCGCCGACTACGTGCTGAACCACACCACCTCCGAGCAGCGCCAGCCCAAGCTGATGTATGATGCGGAAATCACCTTCGACCAGCTCTCCCTCGAATTCCTCTCCAGCTACGATCTGCTCCAGCCCTTCGGAAATGGCAATCCGCAGCCGGTCTTCATTTCCCGCAGCGTCGGCCTCAGTCGGCCACCGTTGCACATGAAGAACAACCACCTCCGCTTCATGCTCCGCCAAGGCTACCACGAGCAAGACGCCGTCTTCTTCGGTGGCGGTGAGTATCCGCTGCCGGACCCGCCATGGGACGTCGCCTTCACCATCGACCGCAACACCTTCCGCGGCCGCACCACCCTCCAGCTCATCATCCAAGATGTGCGGGCGGGGGATCCGGGCAAGAATTCGTGAGGGCTCTTCCCTTCGACGTTCAATGTTCACGGAGTGGTGGACTCCGATCCGCCATGCCCATGGGAAACCAATGAAGAGAGACCATCACCCCTTGTATGGAGTGCAGATTAAAGATCCTGATCAAGATCGGCTCCCCATCCTCCTCATCTTCAGCAATCGGTGCCTAACTGTGATTAAAAGCCTGCCGCTAGTGACGTCACAGTTCCAACACCGCCTCGAACCGATAGAAAGCACGGCCAGCGAGCGAATTCCCATCCGTGACCGTCACACGGGTAGCTGACCGTTCAAAAGTGACGCCGGGAACCGCTGTGTCCGTGACCCCATCCGTCCGGTAAATTTCAGTAAAACTACCGCCACTGAGATCCGGCGAGCGTCTGAGTATCCAACCAGTCCCGAGCACGGCGGGGGCGATTCCGAAGCTGAGAACCGCGTGGCCCGCCACATTAAAACGCGGGGTGGCGAAGCGACGAGTGTTGGTAGGATCCGCCACGAGTGGATCGGTGCCGAGAGCTTGCTCGACGCCGTAAGGGCTGCCGTCGCCATCGGCATCCACCTTCCAAAATCGGGCGAGGTCGGCGCCCCCTTGATACTCTGCCGCGCCGATATCCGAGACTCCGACCCGCGGGAAACTGCGCTGATCGGTAGCGAGAGTGTTCGTCGTGGCCGCCAAATTGATCACCGGGCTGCCGGGCATGGGCGGCATGGTCTCAGTCGGGCCACCATAGTCGCCGAGCGGGGCGAGACGCGGATTTCCAGAGGTGAAATTATTAGAACCGATGAAGGTGCCAGTGGTCGCGACATCCGGAGTGGCGGGGGCGGTGTTTCCAGAAATGATCGAATTGTTGATCGAAATATTGCCGACCGGAATGGAATTGGAAGTCTTCCGCCAAATGCCGCCACCACCGACGAGGGCAGTGTTCCCGGTAAGGGTGCTGTGAAGAATCGTCGTGGTCGCGCCACTGATAAAAAGACCGCCTCCAGAATCACGGGCGAAGTTACCGGTGAGCGTAGAGTTTTCCAAGATGAGGGGTGCGCCAAACGAGCTAGAGACCCCGCCACCGTATGGAGCGGAATTCCCTGAAAAGGTGCTGCCGGTGACTCTGAGTTCGCGATAATTCCAGATCGCCCCACCATCCCCCGTCGCAGAATTTCCAAGAAATCGGGAATTACTCACCTCTGAAGCACCGTTCTCGGAATAAATCGCTCCTCCCGCTTGAGCAGTGTTTTCGGCAAAAGTGGAGTCGAAAATTTGGATTGCGCCTAAAACGTAGATGGCTCCAGCCCTGCCCGAGACGGAGTTGGGAATGAAGATAGAGTTTTCGATTTTGAGGGCAGGATAGGGACCATACGGCTGACCGTAAAAGTAAATAGCCCCACCGTTTGTGGCAGAATTCCCGCTGAAAGTGGAGTTTCTAACGAAGAGTCTGGTGGTGGTTTTGTTGACATAGATGCCAGCCCCTTGGGTGACTACATTCCCTGCTGGACAATATCCGCCCGTGAGGATGAGGGAATTTAGGAAAACAGTATCCGCAGTGATGGTCAGAATGCGGGTGTCATCATCGGTTTTACCGTTGCCAGTCTTGTCACCGGAGAGAGTGATTTTTTCCGCAAGTGCAGAGCCGTCGATAAGAAGGGAGTTGGCGATGGTGATTTCGCCCAGCGTGAGACGGATAGTCTGGCCGGAAAGGACAGGAGCGAAATTGATCGCGTCTCCGGGGGCAGAGTATTTCACCGCCTCGCGGAGGGAAACACCGGTGCCACCGCCCAGCGAGCCGTCGTCCTCATCCGCAGTGGTAGTGACGATGATAGTGGTCCCGAAGGCGGAGTAAGGAACCAAAGCAGCAGCAAAAATCAGTGATTTCATCAATTAAACAGGGACTAGCTAACTCGCTAGATCGCTAGGCATTTACCGAGAGGGCCGAAAGAATAAAGTTAGCGAAAAGTGGTATAACCCAGTCGCCCAGCGAGGAGGCCAGTCCCCGAAAATTTCAGTTCCCCTCTCCCGTCATTTTGATAGATTCGGAGCGATCTGATGTCCCCCGCCACCGTACCACACGCCCCGCAGAACCATGTTCTTGTCGATTTCGAGAACATGAAATCCATCAATCTGGCAGTGCTCGGTCTGAAGCACTTGGTCATCCACTTGTTCCTCGGTCCGGAGAATAAGAAGCTGGAAGTCGAAGTGTTGGAGGCGATCCTCGCGAACTCCAACGGGATCCGCCTCATCCGTAGCCCGAAAAACGGGAAAAATGCGCTCGATTTCGTTCTCGCCTACCACCTCGGCCAAGCGGCGCTAGCGGAACCCAAGGCCTATTTTCACATCCTGTCGAAAGATTCCGGCTTCGATTCGCTAGTGGAGTTGCTCCGGTCTAAACGAATTAAAGCAAAACGCCATGCGGACTGGGACACCCTCCACGCGGCCCTCACTCTCAAGCCACCTGCTCCTAAGTCCCCTACTTCGCCAACCGCCCCTGCCATCAAGCCACTCAGCCCGGGTGCAGAAAAGGTCTTAACTTACCTCCAGAAAAGTCCCAACAACCGCCCGAAAAAACACACAACCCTCGTCCGGCAGATCCTGAGCTACCTGGGTAAAGACGCCACAGACGCCGCGGCGGAGAGCATCGTCAAAGAACTCCGACGCGGTAACAAGCTCACCACCGACGAAAAAGGCAGCCTGACTTACCTCCTCGGCTGACCACGGTGGACCGGAGGCCGACATCCGCACGGCCTCTTGCTCCCTACAAACAGGCATTTGGTGGAAAGAATCCCCGTCCAGAGTCGAAGCCGTGGTTGCTGCGTCTCGCAGCAACGACTTCCTGAGCCACGACACCTTGCGGCGACACGCCACAACCACGTTTTTTCATTACCCCCACTTCAAACCTGCGATCGACCACTTACGAGCCGCGATTGAGCAGTTCCGAACTGCTCGATCGGAGTTCAGAACCGCGTGATCGGAGTTCGGAAGTGGGGGGTGCCACTTCGGAACTCGGCCATCCGAGTAAAAAGCTCCGATTTCCGAGTTCCGAACTGCGATATCCGAGTTCAGAACCGCGTCATCGCAGTTCGGAAGTGGACCCCCCCACTTCACAAGTGGGCCCCCCCACTTCGCAAGTGGACCCCCCCACTTCGGAAGTGGGGGTCGGCAGCGGTTGAGAACGACTTTTTTGACTAAAAAATAGAGCCGCCAGCCGCTGAATTCGATTGGCGGATTATTGGTTTCCAACGGGTTATAGAAACGGTGTCACATTGGCACGGGTGACAAGGTGGTCGGCCCTGCACTTCAAAGCCCTCGAAGGCCTTCTCCACACCCTTTATTGTTCAGCATTTCAGGTGTTGTGATTGATGAAATAGAAACGGCCCTCACCTAGATCAACGATGAAGAAGTCGATATCACCTACGAGTGGGGGGATGGTGAGTCCGCTGGGGGCTCTACATGGCAGCGGGGGTGTGGAATTCTGAACGCAAGCGTGTGGGCTACTGCGAGTGTGATCAAGTAAACTTGGGCATAAAACTAGCGGCACTCCTGCGCCCGCCTATCCTTCGCGACCATCTGCCGTTCAAATTCTTTGAACCGCATCAGTTTCATCAAACAATGGTCCCTCATGTTGGGACTCTGCCAAAATGGGTTTCGAGCTTTGCAAAACCCTTAGATGGGTCTAGCGGCTATACTTCCGCTTAAAGTGGAGGTCGGAGGTCGCCTTCGCGATGACACCTTGGAGGTAGGCCACCTCTTCGGCATCGAGATTATGGTCGACGGCAGCGAGCTTTTCTTGAGCACGCTTGATAGCTTCCTCGACATGACCTTCATCGATTTCGGCCTCGCCGTAGGCACTGTCGGTGAGGACGACGACCTTGGTCTGGGTGACCTCGGCGAAACCTGAACCAATGGCGAGCGTCTGAGTCGTACCATGGTAGGCATAACGCAACTCCCCTGGCTTGAGTGCCGTCACCAAGCCGGCGTGCTGCGGCAGAATACCGAGTTCCCCATCCGCTCCCGGCAGATAGACGTTGTCCACTAGGTCCGAGAAGATCTTCTTCTCAGGAGTGACGATATGAAGTTCGAGAGGCATGAGGATGATAGAGGCTGAAATCCAGTGGCCAACGATTAGTCGCGCGGCACGGAGTCGATGTTGCCCTTCATGTAGAAGTTCCCTTCAGGAACGTCATCCATCTTGCCGTCGAGGATTTCCGCAAAGCCCTTGACGGTGTCTTCGATGGAAACCAACACACCCGGAACGCTGGTGAACACTTCTGCGACGTGGAACGGCTGGGTGAGGAAACGCTGGATTTTCCGGGCACGGAAGACGCTGGTTTTATCATCATCGGAAAGCTCGTCCATCCCGAGAATGGCGATGATGTCTTGGAGGTCCTTGTAACGTTGAAGGACCATCTGGACACCACGGGCGACGCGGTAATGTTCTTCACCGATGATTTCCGGCGCAAGGGCTTTCGAGGTGGAAGCGAGTGGATCGACCGCTGGGAAAAGGGCTTGCTCGGCGAGCGAACGCTCCAGAACGACAGTCGCATCTAAGTGGGCAAAGGTGTTCGCCGGAGCCGGGTCGGTCAAATCGTCCGCAGGAACGTAAACGGCTTGAATCGAGGTGATCGAGCCCTTGTTGGTCGAAGTGATTCGCTCTTGGAGTCCGGCCATTTCCTCGGAAAGGGTCGGCTGGTAGCCCACAGCGGATGGCGTCCGGCCAAGTAGCGCGGACACTTCGGAGCCAGCTTGTGAGAAGCGGAAAATGTTATCAACGAAGAGCAGAACGTCCTGATTATCTTCATCGCGAAAATGCTCGGCCATGGTCAGGGCAGAGAGCGCGACGCGGAGACGAGCACCCGGAGGCTCATTCATCTGGCCGTAGCAAAGCGCGACCTTCGAGCCTTCGGTGAGGACCGGATTGCCCTGTTCATTGAGTTTCGGGTGACCGTGCTCGTCCTTTTCAGTTGCGATGACGCCGGACTCGATCATTTCCCAGTAGAGATCATTTCCTTCCCGCGTCCGCTCGCCGACACCGGCAAAAACGGAGAAACCACCGTGGGCTTTCGCGATGTTGTTGATGAGCTCCATGATGACGACGGTTTTGCCAACACCGGCACCACCGAACATCCCGCCCTTACCGCCCTTGAGCAGTGGACAAATCAGGTCGATCACTTTGATTCCGGTCGGAAGAACTTCGGTATTCGCCGATTGCTCGGTAAAAGCAGGCGCTGGGCGGTGGATCGGAGCGCGGAAATTCGCATCAACAAGTGCGACATTTTCATCTACCAAATCACCCGTGACATTGAAGATCCGCCCTAGAACTTGTTTGCCGACAGGAACTGAAATCGGCTGGCCCAAGTCAGTAAGGGCCATGCCGCGCTTGAGGCCGTCCGTGGTGGACATGGCAACCGCACGCACCCAGCCGTCGCCAAGGTGTTGCTGGACCTCTAGCACCAACTTGGTGTCCACACTGTTGAGAACATAATTGATCTCCAATGCGTTAAAAATTTCAGGCAGCTTGGTGGCCTTGGAAAAATCAGCGTCGATGACGGCGCCGATGATCTGGACGATGGTTCCGGTGTTGCTCATGGGAAAAGTTGGTATAATGGAGGTGGGAATATTCAGTTTAAAATCAAAGGGCTGCTCCGATTTCGGCAACCTTTGCGGCGATGTTCAAAGATTAGTAGTGGAAGCGACAAGCCACGATGATGATAGCGTCGGATTCCCGGAAATAGACCAAGCGATTTTTCTCATCAATGCGCCGCGACCAATACCCGGAGAGGTTACTCTTGAGTGGCTCGGGCTTACCAATTCCATCGAATGGGGAACGCTGGATATCTTTGATGAGATCATTGATTTTTTTGACGATTTTCTTATCGACTGTCTGCCAGTAGCAATAGTTTTCCCAACCTTCATTGAGAAAAACGACTTTCATAAATCAACCAGCTCCCTCTCGGTTAGGTTGATTCCATTTTTGTGATCCCCGATCGCTGCTAGGAGACGCCTAGCATTTTCCGGTGAGCTAAGAAGATATTCGGTTTCGTCCATCTCCTTGAAATCTTCTAAAGAAATCACCACCGCCGAATGACCGTTTTCACGATGAATGACAACGGGTTCGCGATGCTCCCAAACAGATTCGACGATGGATCCGAGGTCCTGCTGGGCCGCTTTTTCGCTGATCGTTTTCATGGTTGGAAGTTTAGAGGAAATTGTGACGGCAACAAGCGATCACTCCATCGCCTTCATGGCCGTGGTGATTTCCAGCAGCTCGGCGGTGATGGCTCCTTGGCGGAGCTTGTTGTATTCGAGGGTGAGCTCCTTGATGAATTTCTTCGCATTGTCCGTTGCGGACTTCATGGCGACCATCCGTGCGGAGTGCTCGGAAGCGCGAGCCTCGACGAGTGCCTGAAAGACCCGGAAGTTTACATACAGCGGTAAGATGGCGCTTAAGACATCCTCGGGTGATGGCTCGAAAAGGAAATCACTCGTCGCGGTGTTGTCTGCCGCGTTCGTGGGAGGTTCGACCGGTAGTAATTGAACGACTTCCGGCACTTGGCTCATCGTGTTCACAAACCGGGTGTAAGCCACGGAGACCTTGTCGTAATTCCCACCGATAAACTGCTTAGAAATGAGGCTGGCGATGGCGCGTGCATCGGCAAACGGAACCGGATCCTTCACGGAAAAATCTGCAATGACCTTGCGACCGAGTTTTTCCACCATCACCCGCAGCTTGCGTCCGACGGTGACATAGTCGGCAGTCGCAGAGGTTTCGCGGCGAATGACCTTGGCGAGGTTGGTGTTGATTGCACCGCAGAGGCCCTTGTCGGTGGAAATGATCAGCACCAACTCGCGATTCCCAGAGCGTTTTTCCAACAACGCGTGAGTCGCTTCACTAAAGCTCTCGCTAATGTCTTGGAGGACGCCGTTGAGCTGCTTCGAATAGTCCCGACCAGCGAGCGCTTGGTCTTGCGCTTTCTTCATCTTCGCCGCAGCGACAAGTTGCATCGCGCGGGTGATCTGCGCGGTGTTTTTGACCGACTTGATACGTCGGCGGATGTCTCGGAGGTTGGCCACTTTAGATGAGGAAAGTTATAGTTGTCGGTGAGAACTTAGAGGTTGGGAAATTTGCGATGACACAAATGACCCAAAGCAGTTACTTCCAGCTCTTCTTGAAGTCTTCGATGCCTTGTTTCACTGCATCTACCATAACCTTATCCTTTTTGAGGTCTGGCTTCTCGTTGCGGATCTTGTCGAGCAGATCGCCCTTGCGAGTGTTGAAGAAATCACCGAGCGCACCTTGGAAGCGCTTGACGTCCGCCACGGCGACATCGTCGAAGTAACCGTTCTGCATCGCAAACAAATAGATCGACTCCATTTCCATGGCGAGCGGGCTGTATTGATTCTGCTTGAAGAGCTCGACGATCCGCGCACCGCGGTCGAGTTTCTTCTTGGTAGAAGCATCAAGGTCGGAGCCGAATTGGGCGAAGGCTTGGAGCTCGCGATACTGGGCAAGGTCGAGCTTGGTCGTGCCAGCCACCGACTTGATCGTCTTGGTTTGGCAAGCAGAACCCACTCGGGAAACCGAGAGACCGACAGAGATCGCAGGGCGGATGCCTTGGTAGAAAAGGTCGGTTTCCAAGTAAATCTGGCCGTCGGTGATGGAAATCACGTTGGTAGGGATGTAGGCGGAAACGTCGCCAGCTTGCGTCTCGATGATCGGTAGCGCGGTGAGCGAGCCACCGCCCGCCGCTTCGGAAAGCCGGGCAGAACGCTCAAGCAAGCGGCTGTGAAGGTAGAAAACGTCGCCTGGATACGCTTCGCGACCGGATGGGCGGCGAAGGATGAGAGAAACTTGGCGATAGGCGACGGCGTGTTTCGAAAGGTCGTCGAAGACGATGAGGCAGTCCTTGCCTTGATCCATGAAGTACTCGGCGATGGCGCAGCCGGCATACGGCGCGAGATACTGCATCGCTGCAGCGTCCGAAGCCGAGGCAGAAACGATGGTGGTGTATTCCATGGCACCGGCGTCTTCGAGGATCTTGTTGATACGAGCGACGTTCGAGAGCTTCTGGCCGATGGCGACATAGATGCAATACAACGGCTTGTGGCCCTTGAGCTTGCCCTGCTCGGCAGCCTTGTTTTGCTGCGCTTGGGAAATGATGGTGTCCACCGCGATGGTGGTCTTGCCGGTGGCACGGTCGCCGATGATGAGTTCGCGCTGGCCGCGGCCGACTGGGATCATCGCATCGATCGACATGATGCCGGTCTGCACCGGGACGCTCACGGATTTCCGCTTGATGATGCCTGGAGCGATTTTCTCCATAGGGTAGA
>JAYUHS010000193.1:0-22946 GCA_043766715.1 Luteolibacter sp. | reverse complement strand
TACTTATTCTTGAAATGCCGCCCTTTCCCCGTCACCCAAGCATATTCTACGCTGGCATAGAGTGCGGTGAGGACCTCCTCCTTCATCAGCCGATATTCGATCGTTTTGGCGTGGGTAGTTTCCGGATATTTTTTCATTACCATGTTCTGCATGCCCGCCGCAACTTTCTGGGTCAACTCATCGGCCAGTTCCTTGGTGCGAGCCGCCGCGCCTGTGATGGCGTTTCCCGGAGCTTTGTCAGTGATGGGAGTGATGAAATAAAAGCGCGTAAGTGCTTGGCCTTCGGTATCGATCGTCACCTCATCCACGATCATCGCAGCGTCGAGCAGATACTTATGACGGCTGATAGAAACAATCTTGCTCAGCGCGACGCGGTAGTGACCACCAGGAAGCGAGGCCTGCCAAAACGTGGGTGTCCCTGGTGAGTCGCCGCCCGTGGTCGGCTCCGCCGGAGGTGCCTCGGGAGATCCCTCTGGGGTCTGAGACAGGCTGACACCGCCAAGGAATATGAGTAACAAGAGGCACAGAGATTTTTTGAACATAAGGAAGGATGCTGAGTGGGTGACGTCGGGTTTCGCTGCGTAAAACGCACAGGCTAAGGCATTCTTTTCACCCAAGCCGATTTGTTTCTGCGATCCACGGGATTTTAAATGGCTCGAAAGTGGGCAGAAGCTTAGGGAAAGTTAAAGATTGTCAACTCGCCACCGCAGTCGCAGTTTCCGGCCATGGTACGTTATCGCCCAAACGTCGCCGCGTTGATTGTAAACCCGGTAGGAAACTTGCTCATTTGCGAGCGCTGGACCGTTCCGGGTGCATGGCAGTTCCCTCAAGGCGGCGTGGATTCGGGCGAATCGCTGGAAAAAGCCCTCTTCCGCGAGGTGAGGGAAGAGGTCGGGCTGGAGGCGAAACACTACGAAATCGTCGCCCAGCGCGAAGGCTACCGCTACCTTTACCCACCGCATGTCCGGGGGAAAAAGCTCCGCAAACACGGGAACCACGGCCAAGAACAAACCTATTTTTTATGCCATCTGAAGCCAGACGCTCCCCAAGTGGATGTGAACCAAAAGGAGCGGGAATTCCGCGCTTACCGCTGGATTTTACCCGAGGAATTTGACCTCGATTGGCTGCCGGAGTTCAAACGCGACGTGTACCGCGAAGTGATGCAGGACTTTTTCCAAGTGGAGCTGTGACGGGCGTTCATCCTGCGGTCGTTTTTGAAATTTCGCCGGGGTCGCGGCCCAGTCCTAGTAACAACAGGAGCGCTCGATTGGCGAAGCCGAGCTTCGATTTCCACGGGCGGGACGGGCAGATGATTTCCCAACCTCCAGCGTGTGCCAAAGCTTCAAGAGTGGCGGATGGATTGACCACCGTGACATCATGGCACAGAGCCAGCATCGGTAAGTCCGCCGTGCTGTCGGTGTAGCCATGAGAATGCCGCAGTTTGCCATTTTCAAAATACTCCGCAGGCAGCACTCCCTCCAGCCTCTCAACTTTCGCCGCGCCCTTGTGGTTTTCCAAATCTGGGAAAAATGGACCCATTTCCACCGCCGTGCCGAGTGTCAGGTGGAAGCCTAACTCCCTACCGATGTACCGGACGTAGAACTCCGGACTGGCAGAAGCGAGGATCAGAAAATCCCCGCGCCGCCGGTGTTCTTCCAGCCTTTCTCGAACTTCCGGATAGATACAAGGCATGACCGCCGCCGCAAATTCACGCGAGTATTCGTCCAATTTCCCCGCACTCATCCCATACAGATAAGTGAGAAAAACCCGCTTCATCCCACCCGCCCCCAGCAGTCCCACCAGCGGCAAGAACGCCAAAAATACCGGAAGAAAAATCCCCCGCCACGGCTCACGCCGCAGCACAAAGTGACGGAAAAGCAGTTGGCAGTCCCACGGGATCAACGTCCCATCCAAATCAAACCAAGCGATGCCAGAAGGCGGTGAGGTGGGAAGCAAATCGGTCACGGCAGAAGTCATGGCTGACGCAGTTGGTGAAGTAAACTTGGCAGTGGCGTCGCCGTGATGGCCTCGGTGAGAGGGATGGGGTGCTCTCCCGGATAGATCACATAAAGATGGTTCAGCGCGAGGTCGGTTAGCGCGGCGTGCATCGACTTCGTAGTTGCGGGTTTTTCCGAATACTTGAATTCAAATCCAAGCCTCTTACCTCGGTGGAAAACCAGAAGATCCAGTTCCGCGCCAGCATGGGTTGCCCAGAAGTAGGCGTTTGTGTCGCCGGTGATGGCGAGAATTTGTTCCATCGCAAATCCTTCCCACGATGCCCCCAGCTTAGGATGTGCCTCCAATCCGTCTATGCCCCCAAGACCCAAAAGTGCATGGCAGACTCCCGAATCTCGGATGTAAATCTTGGGTGCCTTGACCTGACGCTTCTTTAAATTCTCAAACCACGGCGGCAACTGCCGGACCATAAAAGTGCCGCAAAGAACGTCGAGATAGCGGCGGGCCGTGGGTTCGCTGCTGCCAAGTGCCCTAGCCAGCTCGGAAGCGTTCCACACCTGACCATGGTAGTGCGCCAGCATCGTCCAGAACCGCCGCAAGGTCGTGGCCGGGATGCGGATGCCGAGCTGTGGGATGTCCTGTTCTAGAAAAGTCCGGAAGAAATCCTCATGCCACTGGAGTGCGGCCCGGTCATCGCGGGCGAGAAATGCTCGGGGGAAGCCGCCCCGCCACCAGCGCTTGCGCAAATGTTCCTCACCGGTTTCCAGCAGACTAAAGCCTGTGACATCCACGAAGGAAATCCGCCCGGCCAATGATTCACTCGCGCCCTTGACCAGTTCCAGTGATGCGCTCCCAAGGGTCAAAAAACTCGCCGGTCTTTCCGCCCGGTCTGCCAGCACTCGCAGCACCGGAAACAGCTCTGGCAGCCGCTGGATTTCATCGAGAATCACCAGCCCTTCGAGCCGAGAAAGCGCGAGTTCGGGATTAGAAAGACGCGCGAGATCGGCAGGAGATTCCAAGTCAAAGTGATGGACCGCCTCACTCAATGAATCCGCAAACAACCGTGCCAACGTGGTCTTGCCCACCTGACGTGGCCCGGGCAGCGCCACCACCGGGTAGTCAACAAACCGCTCCTGAATCGCCCGTAAATAGAGTATCCGGTCAATAATCATCCTTGAATATTGAAAGTCGGGATTTTGATCTTCAAGGATTATTTAATGGAATTTCCCTACGTCTGAGGAGTCGCCTCAAAAAGCCGAATTTCGCCATAAATACGTCAAAATCTTGGCTACTCTCTGCGGCAGATAGAGCTTGTTAAACGCGGGCTAATCCACAGGTTTGGCACTGTGATCTCCCACAAAACATTCGCCTTAGCCGCAGGGGTTTTTGCCGTGCTTTCGCTAGGTGCATTTTCACAAACGCTGCCACCCGAATCGGTGACTGCGGGTTCGGTTTCTAGGACTTGGGCGGCAGAAGACAGAGTGGCGGCAGCGAGTTGGCTGGCGGCTTCATCGCTCAATCTATCGAGCAGAACGTATTCCGGTTGTATTATCGAGCGGGGTGATCGCGTCGTATCTCAAAACTGGTATCGCGAAATCGGAATCTCCGCGCCGATCGTTGCGGAATCTTACGATGCCACCGGCAAGGCAATCAGTCTGTTGCCAATATCCCCCTTCGAAGCCGGTGCCGACGTCATGATGGTGGAGGTTACGGGGCTAGATTTCATCCAAGGCCGCTTTACTAACCTATCCCAAGGTCAGAAAGTGAATCTATACGATGGCCACCGCTCCCACCCATTTGTCGCAAACTACCACGGTGGCACCGGGAATGATCTGGTCCTACACTGGGTGCCACAAGAGTTCGTCGCTTGGGGCCGGAATGATTACGGGCAGCTTGGAAATGGCAATACAGAGCCTTCCGGTGCGCTGGTGAGCTTCACGCCCCGGCCGTCCGCGTTGGACGGACGGACAGTGGTGGCCACCGCATCTGGGGAAGACCATCATCTTGCACTTTGTTCGGATGGGGCATTGGTGAGTTGGGGTAGAAATGACTCTGGGCAGCTCGGAAATACGTCTGGTTCCGAAGTTCCGGGACTGGTGGATCGCTCGGGAGTGCTGGCGGGAAAAGTCATCGTATCCATCGCGGCAGGTTGCGGTAATTCACTCGTCCTTTGTTCCGACGGCTCGTTGATTTCTTGGGGGAATAATTTTTACGGTGAACTAGGGACATCCACCGCCCCGCATGGACGATCGGTGACTCCGGTATTGGTGAATCAAAACGGAGCGCTTGCCGGTAAGAGGGTCATCCAAATCGCAGCAGCGGGGAGCCATTGCCTAGCACTCTGCTCAGATGGAGCCGTGATCAGCTGGGGTAACGGTGCTACAGGTCAGTCTTACCCCGATGGTCGGGAGACACCTACACCGGTGGATCAAAGCGGCGTGCTTGCTGGGAAGACGGTGGTGGCCATTTCCGCTGGAGACACCACCAGCTACGCCATCTGCTCGGATGGCACCGTCGCAGGCTGGGGACAGAATCAATTCGGCCAGCTTGGGAATGGAACCTTGGGCGAGCTAGAATATGGCCCCGTGTTGGTAAAACGGGATGGAGTCTTAGCGGGCAGGACGGTTGTGTCCATGAGTGCCGGGTCCTTCCATGCCGTAGCTCTTTGCTCGGACGGAACCCTTGCCACTTGGGGCTATAACTCGCACGGACCTCTAGGAAATGGCACCCACGTCTCGAGCAGTGTGCCGGTAGCGGTAGATCAAACAGGCGTCCTTGCGGGGAAAAAAGTAGTTTCAGTGACTGCCCATGAATACCAAACCCGGGCCCTCTGCTCGGACGGCACGCTTGTCGTATGGGGCGACGGGAACACCGCACCGGTATCCGCTATGCAAGGCATCTTGGCAGGCAAGGCGGTCACCCAAGTTTTTACCCACTTCGCTACTCTCGCCGACAGCACCCTGATTGAGTTCGATTCACAGAGTAGGCTGCCAATTCCGTTCGTGGCGCCGCAGTCATTCCTCTTGGGGAAAACAGTGGTATCACTCGCAGCAGGAGATAGCCATAGCCTTGCTCTTTGTGCCGACGGCACGCTCGCGACTTGGGGAAATTCAAAATCCCTGTTCGCGGGCACCGCTCCTGTGCAGGTCAGAATGAACGGCGTGCTTGCCGGCAAGAGTGTGCTCGCAATCTCAGCCGCTGGAGGCCATAGTCTCGCGCTCTGTTCTGACAGCACGATTGCTGCGTGGGGTGAAAATTATGGAGGCCAATTGGGAGACGGCTCGACCTACAGTGCGGTTCTGCCGATCATGGTGGATCAATCGGGCGCCCTCGCTGGTAAAAAGGTCGTCGCCGTAGAAGCCGGAACCCTGAGCAGCTACGCGCTCTGCTCGGATGGCACCGTCTTCGGTTGGGGAAGGAATTATTCTGGAGAGCTTGGCGACGGCACCGATATCCAAAGAACCCGGCCCGTTCCAGTATTTCGCGACGGGGTAATGGCGGGAAAATCAGTCGTCAGTATTGCCTCACGATCCGGTCATTCCATTGTTCTGTGCTCGGACGGGACGCTGGTGACGTCAGGCATCAGCGGATACCGATCGTTTGGAGGTGGAAGTCCCCAATCTGATTACACACCCGTGCTCGTGGATCGCAGCGGGGTCCTTCTCGGGAAAACAGTGATCTCCGCGAAGGCGCTAGATGATTCCTTTGTCATTCTCTGCTCGGACGGCACCGTCGCCTCGTTGGCAAAAAATAAGCCCCAGCAACTGATCGACGGCGCGACCCTGCCGAGAAACGTGCCGCAGTTGGTAAACACTGGCGGAGTGCTTGCCGATAAAAAGGTCGTGCAGATCACCGCCGGTCAGGCTCACTGTATCGCCCGTTGCTCAGACGGCACACTCGTCACTTGGGGCACTCCTTCCGCATTCGCGTCCAGCCCAGTTCTGGTGCCGGAACCCGCCAATTTCCCCGGTGCAAAAGTCACCTCCATCTCCTCAGGTGGCTCTCACAACCTGGCCATCGTTTCCCGGTCGTCACTCACTCCGGTTATCATGGGTCTCGTTGCGAGCACTGGATACGTTTCATTTGATCCTGCCGTTACTTCTTATAAAATCCCGGTCCCATTTGACACGACCGCTTTCTCGTTGAGGACTTACTATCAAGAGTCGCTAGGGAGCGTCACCATTCAGAAAAAGCCACTACTCTCAGGCCAATCGAGCGACCCTTTCCCACTAAAAGTTGGTGCAAATCAAATCGTCATCACCGTCACTGGAATAAACGGTTCCGTAACCGACTACACCATCCAAGTGGACCGCGAATCTACCTCTTGGGACTCCACCCTCGCGGCCCTCGAAGTTGGCAGCACTAACCTAAGCCCCGCCCCCTCCAGCCAAAATCTCACCTACACCACCACCGTTCCAAACGACGTTACCTCCATCCCGATGAGGGCCTATCCGAGTCGCTGCGCTGCGGTTGTAACGCTGGATGACCTTACCCTTCCAACCGCAGATGCACTCCTCCCACTGTCGGTTGGGACCAACGAATTCCGGATCAAGGTCATCGCTGAGAATGGCATCCACTTTTCGACCTACCTTCTCCAAGTCACCCGAGAAGATGCACGGAAACCACTCGACGCATTCTTGACCGGACTGTCCGTGAGCAACGCACGACTCAGCCCAGCATTCCAACCTAGCACTCTGAACTATAGGGCGAAGGTGGCTAACAAAACCCGTGCCGTGAAGCTCACCACCACGGTGCTGGCCAGATTCGCGAAGATCACGGTCAACGGGACCCCCATGAAATCCGGAGCCTCCGGCCGGACAATTCCACTCGGTGTCGGCCGGAACACCGTTCAAATCAAACTGATTGGTAAAGATGGTTCGGCGAATTCCTACAAGGTCGTCATCACCCGCCTTCCCGCGCGAACTTCATCCAGCATGCACTCAAGCATTCTTGCCAAGAAGTCGGCTGTGGTTCGGCCTGCCGCCACATCGACCATAGTTTCCAGTGGTGGCAGCTATCTGAAGATCCGGGCTGCCAAGCGCCATGACGGGAGTACCCCCATTGTCGAGGTTTCCCCAAATCTCGTGGACTGGTTTAGTGGCGATCAGCACACGCTGACGCTCACCGATGACAATGACAAAATCGAAGTCCAAGACAAGACCCCACGCCCTGCCCAAGGAAAGCGTTTCATCCGCTTACGTTGGGTAGTAGTCCAGTAGATCGCCCTAAACGTAGTGCAACTCCTTCGCCTTCGCTTCGATGGCGGAGTCGTTATCGAGTAGCTCTTGGATCGGGTCCCAGCGGCCGGAAAGCAGCGCCTCTCTGGCGGAGTCCGGCATTTTGACTGAGAATTCGAGGCCGCTGGAGGTGGTGACCTTCAGCGCCTTAACGTCGATGGTGACGACCACCGTCGGATCGGCCTCGACGGCACTGCGGAGGGCGACGATGTCCGCCGCGCTGGCCATCACGCAGGGCATGGCGAGGGTGGTGGAGTTCCCGTAGAAAATCTCCGCGAACGACTCGGCGATGACACCGTTGAAGCCGTATTTCCGCAGGGATTGTGGGGCGTGCTCACGGGACGAGCCGCAGCCGAAATTCACTCCGGCGATGAGGATGGAAGCCTCGCTGAAACGTGGATCATTGAGCGGATGGTCCGTCTTATTTCCCGTTTCCGAATCGAAGCGGACATCATAAAATGCGAACTCGCCGAGACCGTCGAAGGTGACGCATTTCATAAAACGCGCCGGGATGATGCGGTCGGTATCAATGTCCGCGCCGGGGATGAAAACTGCGCGGCCGGAGACGAAGGGAACGGGATCGAGTGCCATGGGAGATAAGAGATTGGTGATTGGGGATTGGGGATAACGGATTTTCACGGCCAAGGCGCCAAGGAAGATAAGGGAAGACAGGCTTGTGAATTTTCAGGTCTTAAACCTTGGTGCTCTTGGCGGCTTGGCGGTGGAATGGAAGTCGGTGATTGAAAGGAAATTGGCGAGCTTCAGCCGTCTTCGCGGTTGATGAGATACCATGGCCGCTGCACGTCGTCAGGAAATGGGGCGGACCTGTAAAAGGCGGAAACTGGGAGTGTGAGATTGATGGACTCGAGGTGGATCAAGGAATCGAACTGAGTGTAGATATGCTTTTTCCAACGATCCGAGCGGCGGACGATGTAGATCTCCGGCCAATCTTGCTCAATGTAAACGATCTCCTCGACGCTTGGGATGCGCTTGTAGTTGGTGAGCTTGTCGCCGCGGTCAAAGCGCGAGGTCGATTGAGAAAGCACCTCAATGATAAGCTTGGGAAACCGCGCTAAATGAGATTTATCATCGGCGGGTTCGCAAGTGACGAAGACATCTGGATAGTAATAGGATTCGCCCAAGTCGTCTGCGATTTGAACTTTCACGGCCTCAATGAAGACGCGGCAAGGTCCGCCACGAAGGTGGTCCCTGAGCAGTAAGGCCGTGTCCAAGCTGATTTCATTGTGCCGAAAGCTGACGCCAGACATCGCATAGATCCGTCCGTCCACGAATTCGTGGCGAATCTCGGAGTGCAATTCGCCTTCAAGATATTCGGCGGCGGTAATGGGAAGGTTAATGGCGGCGCTGCTCATACCGGAGAATTTAGGCTACGTTTACGCTCGCTTCGAGCGAGAAAACCTCCCGAGCATCGGCGATGGTGCCGCAGATGGCGGCGGCGGCGACCATGACGGGGGACATCAGCACGGTGCGGCCAGTGGGCGAGCCTTGGCGGCCTTTGAAATTCCGGTTGGAGGACGAGGCACAGAGTTGATCGCCCACGAGTTTGTCCGGGTTCATCGCGAGGCACATCGAGCAGCCCGCGCCGCGCCATTCGAATCCGGCATCGGTGAAAATTTTCGGTAGCCCTTCCTGCTCGGCCTGAATCGCAACGAGTTGTGAGCCGGGCACGACGATCGCTTGGACACCCGCAGCGACGTGGTGACCTTGGATGTATTTCGCGACCTCACGGAAGTCGGAAATCCGGCCATTGGTGCAGGAGCCGATGAAAGCGACGTCGATTTTCACGCCCTTGATCGGGGTGCCCGCGCTGAGCTTCATGTAGGCCAGCGCCTCTTCGATGCTGGCTTTTTCAAGCGGGGTGGCTGCGGTGGCGGGGTCTGGGATGTTCTCGGAAATGAAGATGCCGTGGTCCGGGGAAATGCCCCAAGTCACGGTCGGCTCGATGTCGGCAGCATTGATTTTCACAATGTCGTCAAACACCGCATCCGCATCGGATGCGAATGACAACCAACGCGCGGCCGTGGCATCGAAGTCGGTCATATCGACATAAGGACGACCATGAAGGTAGGCGATGGTCTTAGCATCCGGATTGATGTAGCCGCAGCGCGCGCCACCTTCGATCGACATATTACAAACCGTCATCCGCTCTTCCATCGACATCCGTTCGAAAACGTCGCCAGCGTATTCATAGGCATAACCGATGCCGCCCTTCGCGCCGAGCAGACGGATGATGTGGAGGATCACGTCCTTGGCATAGACCCCGGCGCGGAGCTGCCCCGTCACCTCGATCCGGCGGACTTTAAGTTCCTCCAGCGCGAGCGATTGTGTCGCTAAGACGTCGCGGACTTGAGTGGTGCCGATCCCGAAAGCGATCGCACCAAAGGCGCCGTGAGTCGCGGTGTGCGAGTCGCCACAAGCGATGGTCGTGCCGGGCTGAGTGATGCCTTGCTCGGGACCGACGACGTGGACGACGCCTTGTTTACCGGAGGCTAGGTCGAAATAGGTGACGCCGAAGTCATCGCAGTTTTTACGGATCGCATCGATCATCTCTGCAGCGAGCGGGTCGGCGGGCTGGTCCTGATCGATCGTCGGGACGATGTGGTCGATGGTGGCGAAGGTGCGCTGGGGGAATTTCACCCCGAGTCCGAGGTCGCGCAGCATCCCGAAGGCTTGCGGCGAGGTGACCTCGTGGATGAGGTGCGTGCCGATGAAGAGCTGCGTGCGACCGTCGGCGATGGTTCCGACGGTGTGAGCGTCCCAGACTTTTTGGAAGAGGCTTTTTCCCATGGTAAAAATTCACCGTGATTTGCGGCGGGGCGGGAAAGTGGTCATGCCAGTCCTGATTGTCAAAGCCGCATGCGAAACGATGCGGATAAACGGGACTTGGAACTCGGTTCAGCTCAGCTCGACGATCAGGCCGGTGACGATTCCTGAGAGCGCCAGTCCGGCGAGGACGAGGCCGAGGACTTTTGGCCAATTTTTCCGCCTACGGACTTTGCCCGCCGGCCCTTCGACCCAGTCGTCCCACGATCGCGGTGCTTGGGCGTGGCCTCGGTGGTAGTGGCGAAGATTTCCGGAAAAGCGGAAGGAGTCGGTGGGGGGATCGGACTTTTTCATAAACGGTGAGGTGGGTGAGGTAATTGCAGACACTTAAAGCATCAGGAAGATTCTTTTAAAGAACTATCACCTGCTCATTTAAGGGGGGCACCCACCAAAAACCGCCCTGCCCGAGACCCGGGAGGGCGGATTGTCATTTTGGATGAGTGAAGTGGAGGCAGCGCTTACTTCGAGTAATGCACTTCCGGACCCGAAGACTGGATTTCTTGGAATTGGGGTAGGGCACGGAGACCGGGGGCCTTCGTTTCACCTGTGCAGCAGCAAGATGCGGACAGGAGTGCGAAGACGGAAGCGATGAGAGCGGTAAGAATGCGGATCATGGGAAATGAATCAGTGGTTGTAAAAATTAAGGATTTCTGGGCGACAGGGGATCACCAAGACTTGAGAAGATCACTTGGACGGAGCCATGTAAGCAGGCTTGCTGGGAGCGGGTGCACTTGGGCAGCAGGCTGCGGCGAGAACGGCGGTGGCGGCGGCAATAAAGGCGAGTTTCATGGGTGGAATCTGGTGGTTTTTTGTGCGGCTGACACACGTCGCATGTCAATGAATCGGGAGCCTAGCGGTGAGGCTCGCCCCTGCAAGGCAAAAGACGGCATCAAATTCTTGGAATGCGGTTAATCATTCCGCGTCTCGGGTTGGTCTGTTCGCATCCCGGGTTCGTCCGTCCGCACCCCGGGTTCGTCTGTGCGTATCCCGGGTGCGTCTGTTGGTATCCCGGGCTCGTCTGTTCGCATCCCGGGTTCGTCTGTTCACATCCCGGGCTCGTCTGTTCGCATCCCGGGTTCGTCTGTCCGCATTCCGGGTGATTCTGCCCAGTTTTGATGCTCTTCATCTGTGTCCATCCTCTCCATCTGTGGTTCAATTTCTTCAAACCTAAAATGACAGGATCGGACTTCCGTGGGCGCAGGGTAGCCGAGTGACGACTTTCAGAGTCAATTTCAGCCCCAATCATCTGTTTCAATGCTCGGACCCAAGGAAGTGCGGTTTCGCGAATGCTGAAATTGTGCAACCAAACTGTTTTCATCTTGGCTACCACCCGGGCCGTCTGGTAGGCGAGGTCTTCGTTCGCTCCTGCCCTCCCGGCCACCCACCCTCCCATGAAACGCATCTACTTCCCCGCGCTGATTCTTGCCCTCGCCGTATCCGCTCACGCGGAAATCTCCACCGTCCGTCATTTCCGCCTTGGCGAGGCGGACTCCGGGGCCTCTGCCGGGGGCGCTGCTGGAGTCTCCTCCACCGACACCACGGCGAGCGAAAACCTCACTGTCACCGGATCACCGCTGTATTCCGCCGATGTGGCGAATGCCAACAGCACGCTCTCGATGGAGTTCGACGGCACCACCCAGTATGCCACCACCGGGAATTGGCACAATCTCACCACCCATTTCGGCGTCGAGGCCTGGGTGAAACCCGCTGCGACCGGTGGCGAGCACTTCATCATCTACAACGGCCAATCCGGCGCGAACGGTTGGGGCATCCTCCAGAACAATGCCACCGGGAAATTCGGCGCGCTGTTCGGTGGCCGGTCCTTCTTCGGCACCGGCGATGTCGTTCCCGGCGTCTGGACCCATCTCGCCATCGTCTGCACCGACGCCGTTGCCACCTTCTACGTCAATGGCGTGGCCTCCGGCACCACCACCGATCTTCCGAATGCCGCCAGCGGCTTCATCGGCATCGGCACCAACGCGGTCGTTCCGGCAGCGAACCTGTTTCAAGGCAAGATCGACGAAGTCCGCGTCTTCACCTTCGCATCGGGAGCCTTCGTTCCGGCGGATCTGTTGTTCACCGTGGTCCCGCCTCCTCCGCTGCCAAATATCCTGAATTTCACGCGGGTGGGCGATACCGACACCCTGAGCTGGCCCACGACCGACCGTGAGATGATTCTGGAAACCTCGACCGACCTGCTTTCAAACACTTGGACGCGCCTCTATCCGCCTGCCGAGTTGAATAGCACTTTTTCCATCACACGGAATTCCACCGACCCGGCGCGTTTCTATCGTTTGAATAACGCACCCTGCGGCGTGCGCCAGCCGCCTCGGTTGATCGATAACACCTTCATCACGCAAAAGAATGGAAATGGCGCTCCCCGGGCAATTCAAGTTTACAGTTCCGGCACTCAAAATGGGATTGGGAACAGTCTCGGCACCGTTTTTGATGCGTCGAATTTTATCGATCCCGCGAGCTGCAACGGCGGCACACTGGAATACCATTGGGTCATCACTTATCCGAACCGTGCCGGGACCTACACCGTCGCGGGCATCACCGGATACCGAACTCCGGTCCTGAGGATCGTCAAAAACTCATTGTTGAACGATAATGTCGGAGCGACTTTCACGCTGACGGTGACTTCAACTAAATCCCAGATAGCCGTCTCATATGCCATTCTTTCCGTTGTTACCGGCTCCGGTTTGAACGTGGCCATCTACAACGCCTGCCAAGGAAACACGGCGGGAACCTGCACGATTCCCGCCGCAGCCCCCGCGCCGCCGGGCACGACTTGATCGAATTCAAATGCGGAACGCTTGTGACCCGCCCTCATCCTTTTTCCCCGATGAAATTCCTACTCCCTCTCTACCTGGCCTTGGCCGCGTTCGTGCAAGCCGCCGGTCTGGAGTTCGCCGAGACGTCGAAAGAAGTCCACACCACCGCCGATGCCGAAACGGCGGCCGTGGAATTCAATTTCACGAACCACAGCGGAAAGCCGGTCACCATCGCCAAGGCCGATGCCGGTTGCTCCTGCATGAAAGTCCTCTTTTCCGGCGGCAAGCTCACCTACGGCCCCGGCGAGTCCGGCGTCCTACGCGCTGTTTTCAACATCGGAAATGCTTCCGGCACCGTCGAGAAAACCATCGCCCTCTGGCTCGACACCGCTCCCACCAACCCACCGTCCCAATCCATCAGCGTGCGGATTCAAATCCCCACGCTCATCACCCTAGAGCCGAAAACCCTCAAATGGGACAGCGGCAGCAAGCTGGAATCCCAAACCATCCACATCCGCATGGCGGCAGGAAAGCCGATCCACGTCACCGCCATCAAGCCCGCGACCGAGCAGTTTTCCTGCGAATTGAAAGTCATCGAAGCAGGCCGGAACTACGATCTCATCGTCACCCCTCAGGACGTGAAACTCCCAGCCCTCTGCGCCATCCGCATCGAGACCGATTGTGAAACCCCGAAACACCGGATCCAGCAAGCCTTCGCCGTCGTGCTGAAACCCACGGCAGACGCAACGGCTTTTGAGAAAACCGATCCGTGATGGAGATTTATCTTCCGAGAGGAAGACGCGGAAGGTTGGAAATGAGGCCACCAATCTCCTCGCGTCTTCCCTCTTGTAAATTCGCCCCGGAGTTCCGAACCTCGACCCATGCCAGCAGTGCCCGAAGCCGATCCGCGGTTCAATGAATTCGTCATCCTCCAAGCCCAGAACGCAGGGCTCTTCCTCGGCCAGATCCCCAGCCCACACACCGGTGAGAAGCAAATCAACCTGCGCGCCGCGCAATCCGTGATCGACTCACTGGAAATGATCGCCTTTAAAACTCTTGGTAATCTTACGGGCAATGAGCAAAAGCTCCTCGATACCGCCCTCGACAATCTCCGCCCGCTTTACCAAGCCGCACTTGCGCCCGCCGGCCATTGATCCACGCTCCGCTCATGAATTTCGACCCATTTAATATCGGTAACGTCCCCGTCGGCGGCCCAGTCCCGTTCTTCATCCTCGGCCCGTGTGCGCTAGAATCCGAGGAATTTGCTTGGGAAATGGCCCGCTCGCTCAAGGAAATCGCCGACCGCACCGGCATTCATTTCATTTTTAAAGCTTCGTTCGATAAGGCGAATCGCACGTCCATCGGGGCCTTTCGCGGTCCCGGCGTGAAGGATGGCTGCCGGATCCTCGGAGAAATCGGCAAGGAACTCGGCGTGCCCGTCACCACGGACATCCACACCGCCGAGCAGGCAGAAATCGCCGCGAAATACGTGGACCTCCTGCAAATCCCCGCCTTCCTCTGCCGCCAGACCGACCTACTCGAAGCCGCCGCCAAGACCGGCCGAGCCGTCAACGTGAAAAAAGGCCAGTTCCTCGCCCCGCTCGACACGGTCAACATCGCCGGGAAAATGCGTGCCTTCGGTTGTGAAAATTTCCTCATCACCGAGCGCGGGACTACCTTCGGGTATAACAATCTCGTCGTCGATATGCGCTCACTTTACTGGATGCGTGAAGAGGGCTTGCCGGTGATTTTCGATGCCACCCACTCCGTTCAGCGCCCCGGTGGGCTCGGCGGTGCGACCGGCGGTGACGGCGTGCTGGCCCCAGTCCTTGCTCGCGCCGCAGTCGCCACTGGGATCGATGGCCTATTCATGGAAGTCCACTCGGACCCGGCAAATGCCATGTCAGATGGGCCGAACCAAATCCCGCTGGAATTCATCGAGGACCTGCTCGTGAAGCTCATTTCCATCCACCACGCCTCGCACTGAGCGACCCCGGTAGATCATGCTCCGCCTCGCCATCTTCCTTGCATTCGTCTCCCACGCCGCCGCTGGAGACCCGACCGTTGCTGCGACGAGGACAAAAATCCCGGCGATTTCCCTGCTCCCCAATGGCAGCCAACTCAAGGGCGTGATGCTGCCCCGTTACAACGAAAAGCGCGAACAAGTCGGCGTCTTGAAGGCGGAGCTGGTCACACTCGTCAACGCTGGCCAAGTGGACGGCACCCAAGTTTCCATCGAGTTTTTTAATCCCGATCAAAGTCCCCGCGCCCGGATCGACCTAGTCAAGGCGACTATTTACCAAGAAAAAGGCCTCGTGGTGACGACCGATCCAGTCGAGATCAAATCCGACCGTATGACCGCCCATGGCAGTGCCCTTCACTACTCCATCACCAGTGGGAAAGGGATCCTATCCGGTCCGGGCACCACCGTTTTTAAACTCCCACCGCCCAAGCCATGAACTCCCCTAGTCGCCTGCTCTGCATCATGGCCCTCCTCGGCCTGCCACTGCTTTTCCCTCTGCTTGACGCCGCACCGCCAGCGCCCATCACTGCCGCAGACAAGGAGGCGATCCGCCGCGACGCCGTTTCGAAGACCGTTCCCGCCAGCGAGTCGGTCGCTGCTGCCCGTGCCAGCCTCGACAAAGATCTCGAGGACTCTGCGGCTGTCTCGAAGGCCGCTGCTTCATTTGCGGCTGAAAACGGCCTCCCCACCGAACCTCAAACTACCGAGCCAGCTCCAGCCAAGCCTTTCGACCTGAAACCCAGCGCTGATGAAACCAAGATTACTTACGAAGGTGGCATGTATTTCGATCCCGATGAAGGCGTGCTCGTTTACATGAAAAACGTCAAAGTCACGGACCCGCGCTTCCACCTATCTGCCAACGATCAATTAAAGATTTTTTTCGGTAAAAAGCCCGTCAAGGAACCGAAAAATGATAAGGCGACTCCTGAGAAGGAAACCGACAAGTCCGGATTCGGTGCAGGCATCGGCGGAAATTTCGGCAAGCCAGAACGCATCGTCGCCACCGGTGCGGTGCTGTTTGAACAAATGAAGAACGACTCAGGAAAAGAGCCGATCCAAGCCAGCGGCGCCGTTTTCACCTACCACCTCAAGGAAGACCGCGTCACCATCAGCGGCGGCTCGCCATGGGTCGTCCAGCCACCCTCCACCTATCTGCGAGCCATGCAGCCGAACCTCGTCCTCCGGATTTCACCCAAGGCCGGGAGTTTCATCACCGAAGGCCGATGGGAAATGGGTGGGAAACTCGAGCAAAAAAAATAGTCCTCCCCCCTCGTGATTCCGAACCTCTGCAAAATGCAAAAGTCCCACACCCCCGGCTCCACCTGCTCGGACACTGAGTCCGCCGTGCTTTTTGCAAACGGACTCCGCAAGACCTACAGCGGCCGCGCCGTGGTGGATGGCGTCTCCATCACCGTCCAGCCACGGGAAATCGTCGGGCTACTCGGCCCAAACGGCGCGGGGAAAACCACCTCGTTTTACATGATCGCCGGACTCATCCCAGCAGATGCGGGGTCCGTATGCTTCAACGGCCATGACATGACCAAGATGCCGATGCACCGCCGCGCCCGCCTCGGCCTTGGCTATTTGCCGCAGGAGGAATCCATTTTCCGCAAGCTGTCCGTTCTCGATAACCTCTTAGCCATCCTCGAGACCCGGCCCAATCTCAACCGCGCAGATCGTCTCGCCCGCGCCCACGATTTACTCGACCGCTTCGGCATCACCCGCCTCGCCAAGTCCCTCGCCATCACCCTCTCCGGTGGCGAAAAGCGCCGCCTCGCCATCGCCCGCTCGCTCTGCTCAGATCCCACGCTGCTGATGCTCGACGAGCCCTTCGCCGGGATCGACCCCATCGCCGTCGAAGACATCCAGCGCATCGTCCGCGAGCTCCGCGACCGCGATGGGCTCGCCATCCTCATCACCGATCACTCCGTCCGCGAGACCCTCAGCATCACCGACCGCGCCTTCCTCATTCACGACGGGCGCGTCATCCTTGAGGGAAATTCCGCAGAACTCGTCGATGACCCAATCGCCCGTAAGCACTACTTGGGCGAAGATTTCCGGATGTGACGCTCGTCCGAAAACACCAGTCAGTAACCGCAGTTAAAACGCCGATGAATCACCCATTTAAAACCCTCTTGGTCACCGCGCTGCTCCTCACCGCATTTTCCCATGCCGAGGAAATGCGCGTCTTCCACAGCGCAGAAGGCAAGCCCCTCACCGCCAGCTTCGTCGCACTCACCGGCGACACCGTCACCCTTAAACGCCAAGACGGTAAAATCTTCGACCTGCCGAAAATCAAGCTCAGCAGCGAGGATCAAGCCTACATCAGCCAAATCGCACTCCAAGCCGGTGCCCTTGGAATTCAAATCAACATCGCCGCCGGTCAAGAAATCACCAGCGGATTACCCTTCGCCAGCCGCAAGGCAGAGGAAATCGCCACCAAGCTACGCCTCAGACCCGAGTCACAGTCGAAATACGGTCGTAGCTGGCGTCTCTACGCCGCCTCGGTAAAAGATTACCGCATTTTCGGCGCGATGCCCTACTCCGTCGCCCTCTATTCTAGCCAAGAAGGTCACGCCACCAGCATGTCCATCGTCTTTGCAAACAAGGGCGACTTCGGCAGCACCGCCGGCCTCGCGCAGGAGCATTTTAAAGGCGGCACCACTGCCACCGACAGCTCCCTTGCTGGAGCCATGAACCGTGACGAACAAACCGTCACCCAGTCACTCACCGCAGTCTTGGGAGCCGGGAAAACCGAACGCTACGGCGAGGGCAAGACGCGCCGGAAAATCACCCGCTGGGACTGGAATGGCTACGCTTTCCTGCTTTCTAATGTCGATGCCGAATACGTCAGCCTCGCCGTCGTCTCCTCGCAAACAGCCGACGCCGGCGGGAAAACCACGGCCTCCAAAGACGCCGACCTCAAGAAACGCCTCCTCGCCAGCGTCGTGAAATCCGCCAATGGCGACGTCCGCATTTCCGAGATTCCCATGGTGGACCAAGGCCCCAAGGGCTACTGCGTCCCCGCCACCTTCGAGCGGGGCATGCGGACTATGGGCCTTGAGGCTGACATGTATCTCCTCGCCATGGTCGGCCAGAGTCAGGCGGGTGGCGGCACCTCAGTCGAGCTGCTGTTGGAAAACGTCCGGCACCAAGTCCTCAGTAAAGGTCGCCGCATCAAAGAGGAGGAAATCAAGCAACTCCGCATCCAAGACATCAAGCGCTACATCGACGAAGGCATCCCCGTCATGTGGCGACTCTGCTCCATGCCGGAATACAACACCGCCGCTGACAAGGACACCGCCGCCCGTGCCAAGACTACCGATTGGAAAGCCCACGCCGGCGAAATCCTCACGAGCAATGCGACTTTAGCCAAGTCTCCCAAGCCTGACTCGAACCATCACCTCTGCATGATCATCGGCTATAACGAAGCCACTCAAGAAATCGCCGTCAGCGATTCATGGGGCCCGCAGTTTGAGCTCCGCTGGGTCCCGCTCTCTGTCGCCAACTGGGCCAGCAGCGGTGACCTATTCATGATCCTGCCGTGAGTGGGAAGTGAAGCATCTCGCTCCCACCTCGATCCCCGCAACTCCGCCGCACCCCATCACTTCAGTTAGCCATAGAGTGGTCTGATTTTCGGGTTCAGCTCATTCTTCATCATACGAGCAGATACTCATCATTGAGAATTTGTATATGATACTAACTGATGAGATTATAGAGATTTTTAAACTAGCTCTATTGATATATCAGCGCCTAAAGCCTTAAGGTCATCTGCTTGTAAAAAGCTTTACAGCTAAAGTTCGCCCGTCATGTTCCGCGCGCTCACAACATGACCTCATTCAACTTTACAATCGCCGCTTGCTTGCTCCTTCTAATCCCGTCCTGCGCTAGCAAATTTACAGCGGCCCAGCGCGAAGCCCTTTCCACGATCGCGATCGCACCCACCGTCGTGGTCCACGATGCTTATGCAGAACCTTATGGTGGGAATCGGGAAAGTGCTGGGCAAGCCGGGATGGTCGGCGTGACCTCACAGACCGGTGCCATCGGTGGCCTAGTCGGCTCGCTGGTGGGAGAAACGATCGCTGCCACTCAAGACAATCTATTTCGAGGTAAAAGCAAGGGCTGCTTCGGTGCGGTGCAGGCAAATACCCCTCAAGTGGGTTCAGCGCTTAACACCAAGCTGACTCAGGGGGTGAAAGCGATCCCATTTTTTGCAGCGAAGGTTCGTGCTATTTCACCGAACCAGATCACCTCAAAAATCACATCGTATCGTCTCGTTAGAAACGGGAAGAATAAGGATGGCGAACTCCTATTCGTGCCGCAAATCATCGTGGAAATGGGCTTGAACGATGCGACTGGAAAGTCGCTAGCGAAGGGGATGTTTGTGGGTAGTGGCTATCAGAACCCAATTTCGGTCTATGCCTCAAGTGCGGCCAAATCAAAGGAGGGCTACGATTTCGCGGCGAAAATAGCGGTAGATCAATTTACAAGTGTGCTCGAAAGAAAGGCATCCAATTAGAAAGTTTCGATATGTCTATTAACTAGACGATCATCAGAATCGAACTGGCTTTGCTCGAGGTTGTTTTAGATCTCGCGGAACCACAGAAATTTTTTTCTACCTGATGCACAACGACTGCCGTCACGTGCAGGGAATGTGGGTGGGGATTCACTGCTGCTGCCGTGGCCTGACGAAGCGAGAATTTCCAAGCCCCGCCCGGCAAATCTGTCCTTAGGTAAGCTGTAGCGCAGGTTTACAGTGTCTTGCCGATGAATAGTCATGGTGACTACATTGAGTGTGGGATCGGGTAATTCTCTGCACTGCTAGCAAAAATCCGGGATTCCTGTGATGTGGCAGGTTGACAAGCGAGGGCTCACTTGGCCAACCTGAGGGAGAAGCAAGAAGGCGAAACGTCCGGATTGCACCCTAAAATCCATCTGTAAGGACTCCTAACCCCGTGTTTTCCAACGAAGATTATCTCGCAGAATTGCTCGCCGAAGCCGGAACGGTGAGTCTCGAAGAAGTGACCCATGCGCGAAATTCAATTTCCGGTGGGGAAACAGTCGTCGAGCAGTTGCTCGCGCAGACGTCTCTTACTCAGGAGGACGTGGCGCAAACTCTGGCAGTAAATGCAGGCATCCCTTTCATTCGATTGGGCGATGTGGCATTCGATCCCGGCATTACGGAAGCGATTTCCGAGGATGTCGCGAAGCGTTACCGCGTGATCCCAGTGCAGGACGACGGCATGGTGTTGACGATTGCAATCGCAGATCCGCTTGATTTCGAGGCACTTGACAGCCTTCCACACGTGATTGGGCGGGAGCTGAATCTAATTTGTGTCACGCAGAAGGACATCCAAGACCATCTCCGACAATTTTACCATTCCACCGAGGTCGCCACTTCCCAAGAGGGTTACGCAGTCACGGGTGGCGATGATGAGGCTGGCCCTTCGAATGGTGATGCGCCGATCATCAAGCTGGTAATGCAATTGCTCACCGAGGCATTTCGTTTAAAGGCGTCGGACATTCATATTGAGCCACTTGAGACCTCAGTGCGCGTGCGGTATCGCTTGGATGGCAAGCTTGTCCATGTGGACACCCATCCGAAAAAGCTGCTTCCTGCCATCATCGCCCGACTCAAGGTGATGAGTGGTTCCATGTCGATCGCGGAAAAGCGGCTTCCTCAAGATGGCCGGATTCAGTTGAAAATGGGCGATAAGGAGGTGGATCTCCGGGTTTCCTCGGTGCCGTCGAATCATGGCGAATCCATCGTCATGCGGATTCTGGATAAAACGGCACTGATGCTCGGTCTGCCAGAGTTGGGTTTTTTCTCGGATGACCAGACCGTTTTCGAGCAAATGCTCGGGCTGCCGGATGGGATTCTTCTCGTCACCGGCCCGACCGGTTCAGGGAAAACCACGACGCTTTACGCGTGTCTCAACGTGATTAACAAGCCGGACAAGAAGATCATTACGGTCGAGGACCCGGTCGAGTATGAGCTTCCCGGCATCAATCAGGTGATGGTGAAGACCGACATCGGCATGACCTTCGCCGCAGCTCTCCGCGCAATGCTCCGCCAAGCGCCGAACATCATCATGATCGGAGAAATCCGGGATGCGGAAACGGCAAACATCGCCATCAACGCCTCGCTCACCGGGCATTTGGTTTTCTCGACGCTCCACACCAACGACGCCCCATCCGCCGTGGCCCGTCTCGCGGACATCGGGGTGAAGCCATTCTTGATCGCCTCCGCCGTCCGGGCAGTGCTCGCTCAGCGCCTCGTTCGGAAACTTTGCCCGATTTGTAAGGGGCCTGCCGAGCTGACCGATAAGGAAATGCGAGCACTCTCTCTCGACGTGTCGCGGATGTCTGACGCGACGATTTTCGGCCCTGTCGGCTGCGATAAGTGCCGTGGGAACGGCTACAAGGGACGGATGGGAATCTTCGAGATTTTCACCATCGACGATGAAGTCCGAGGCATGATCAACGGCGGCCTCACCACCATGCAGCTCCGCCGCCGCGCCCGCGAGCTCGGCATGCGGACCCTCCGCGAGGACGGCATCCGTAAAGTGCTCTCGGGACTCACCTCAGGTAACGAAGTCGTCCACGCCACCATGTCCGACCTCGACTGATCGCCTCCACCCCGCCCTTTTTCCCGAAAAACCTTCCGTCTCCCGTCCCATGGACAATCAACAGATCATCGACCTTTTCCAATCCCGCGGCCTCATCGATCAATCACTCGCTCAGGACATCCTCGCGGAAGTCGATCACAGCGGGAAGGAAATCTCGGAGATTCTCGCGGACTACCAGGTCATCCAGAGCCGCGACGACATTTGGCCAGTAGTCGCTTCGGAACTCGGCACCAGCACGGTGGATCTTCGGAACTGGACCCCGCCCGAGGCGCTACTCGCCCTAGTCCCTGCTGGCACCGCCCGACTTCATGGCGCGCTTCCCGTCAGTTTCGATGAAACGGGCCTCTACGTCGCTCTTGTCGATCCGTTAAACCCACAAACACCTGAAGATCTGCGGTTTGCATTAGGCCGGGAAATCCACGTGGTCGTCGCTCCCGATTACCTCGTCGAGGCGAAAATCAACGAATGCTACGGCGGCGAGGGGAAGGCGATGGAAGACCTTCTCAGCCAACTCGAACTGTCCGGCGACAGCATGAATGCAGCGGACCTCGAAGCCGAGGCGAACTCCGCACCGATCATCCGCTACGTCGATCTTGTTCTGTATCAGGCGATTAAAGAAAAAGCATCCGACATCCACTTCGAGCCGTTTGAAAAGGACTTCAAGATCCGCTACCGAGTGGACGGTGCGCTTTACGAAATGGCACCACCGCCGATCCATCTCGCACTCCCCATCCTCTCACGGGTCAAGGTCATGGCGAATATGAACATCGCCGAGCGCCGGGTTCCTCAGGACGGCCGGATCGTCAAGCAAGTCGGCGACAAGCAGGTGGACATGCGGGTTTCCTCGCTGCCGACCCACCACGGCGAGTCGATCGTGCTCCGGGTGCTGGACCGATCCTCGGTGAATCTCTCGCTGGAAAATCTCGGCCTCACCGATCACATCTACAACTACATCACCGAGACGATCGAGAAGCCAAACGGCATCTTCATCGTCACCGGTCCGACGGGTGCTGGAAAAACGACGACCCTCTACGCAGCGTTGAGCCGGATCAATACCATCGATGCCAAGCTCCTCACCGCCGAGGATCCAGTCGAGTATGACATCGACGGCATCATCCAGATTCCGATCAACGAAGCCATCGGCCTTGATTTCCCTCGGGTGCTCCGGGCCTTCCTTCGCCAAGACCCCGACCGGATCATGATCGGGGAAATGCGCGACAAGGAAACCGCGACCATCGGCATTCAAGCGGCTCTAACCGGTCACTTGGTGCTCTCCACTCTTCATACTAACGACGCGCCCGGCGCGGTCACCCGTCTGGTGGACATGGGCTGCGAGCCGTTCCTCGTTTCCGCCTCGCTTGAGGGAATCCTCGCCCAGCGCCTCGTCCGGACCATTTGCAAGGAATGCAAAACTCCGTATGAGCCTAACGAATCGATCCTCAACCAGCTCGGCATCTCAGCCCATGAACTCGGCGACAAGCAG
>JAYUHS010000192.1:0-1143 GCA_043766715.1 Luteolibacter sp. | reverse complement strand
ATTCCGATGGTGATGGATGGAATGATGTTTTTCATGGCAGCTACGAGTGTATCACGGCGCTCAAGCGCCGCCCGCTGCCTTCTCATCTAATCTTGTTCTCCGGTCATGCCTGACGGCTGCATCGAGTGCAGTCGCGCCATACGGTCCAGCAATACATTGGAAGGTGGTCGAATCGGTTGCATGAGTTAGGAATAGGGACCGAGGAAACGCTCGCCGTTGAAGTGGATCATGTGGTCCGGGGCGTCTGCGATCCAGACTTCGGTTTCCCAAGCGATGGCGGCGTGGAAGCGGGTAAAGGTCTTGCGGTCGGGAAATGCGGAGACGAATACGAGACCGGGGCGTGCGGTGGCAAAGAGTTGGGTCAGTTCGTTTTTTCGCTTTTAATCGACGGGGCCATGGGAGGTGACGGCTTCGATGACGATGAGCCAGTCGCGTTCCACATCATGAATAAGAACGTCGGGGGCTTTGCCTCGGGCTGCGAGTTTGATTCCGAGTTCTGCCAATGCGAGGTCGTTGCTGAGAACTTCTTTGTCGGCTGCGTCGCCGAGAAGAAGGACGCGAGGCTTGCGGACGAAGCGTGGGGTGAACTGTTCGATGACAGAACGGATTAGCGTATTCTGGCCACCTGCGGAAAGCTCGATGGTCATGCCGTCGGGCAAGCGGACGGTTTCACGCGGGAGATTGCGGTGACGAGCTTTGAGGTCGCCGGTGGCGGGGTTCGTCAGGAAGGATTCGAGTTCCTTTTTGAAAGCGGTGGTTCCGAAGCTGGTGATCAACTTCAATGCCGCAGGAGTGAGCTGATAGCACCAGTTGGGGCTATTGATGGGGCGCTCGGGCTGATCGGGATTTTCGAGAAGCAGGCCGTGTTGGACGAATTGGTGGACTGTTTGACGGCGGATGGTCTCGCGGGTGTTTGGTGCGTAGCGGACTTCGTATTGGTCGCGCATCCAGTCCATCATCTCGGTGATCCGGCGGAGTGGAGCGGTGGCGCTTTTCCAGGGTCTGCGAGGTTTGATGTCGGCGAGGGCGAGAAGTGTGAGGGCAGAGCGTTCGTTTTGCTGTTCCCGCGGAATGCCGATCATTTGGAGCAACTCAAGCGCTTGGCTGACTCTTGTGGATGATGCGGGGCTCATGAATCGGTGA
>JAYUHS010000191.1:0-23030 GCA_043766715.1 Luteolibacter sp. | reverse complement strand
GCGAATTCAGGGCTTGAAACGATGAGATAGATCGCAAGCTTGAGTCGATTTTTCGGCCAATCCCAACCACTACCCGGCCCGATGCGGTTGAGCGCCTCACGGATGATCTGGAAACTTTCGGGTGTAAGTGTGCCGCCAGTGAGCACGAGGTCGAGACGACGAATGAGTGGATCTGGATCGAGCGGCTGGAGGGTCGATCCGGGATCATTCACGGCTGCGGCAGGGACATTGAGGAGCATTTCTTGGTCGAGATTGAGCGTGACGTTTTTCGATTGGCTCGCGCCCCAGCGATGTAAGCCGTCGAGAACTCGCCAGAAATAGTTAGGCGAAGTCGTGCCGGAAGTAGCATTCATGATCTGTAGTTCCGGTGCGACCAAGCCAGCCTGTGCGAGCAATCCGGGTGGTGAGTAAGTAGGCAGATAGAAATTGAAAACACTGGGTGCTTTCATCGGCTCTTGCACATGGTCTAAGGCAAAGGCGTCCAAATAATACCAACCATTCGGAGCAGAAGCATTGAAAGCTCTGGCTACACTCACCGTCCGCAGGAATGGCTCGCGGAGTTTACCGAAGGTTATATCACTTAGTTTCGCCGCGTCACGGGCTTCTGGGTCGAGGAGGATTGCCTTTACGGTCCGCCCGAGGTCACCGCGCGGGACGGCATTAAATGCCGCAGTCACTCGAGAAATGTAGGCCGGCGAGGGATTGGAGGTTACTAACCGCTGGATCAACTGGCGACCGAGGAACGGACCGACATTGGGGTGATTAAAGAGATTATCCATCAGCGCATCCATATCAGAAGCCGTTGCTAAGCTGCCGTTCGCAACTCGCTGTGGGGTGGTGACTCCTGGCAGTAACGTCTTCGGGGCGAGGTCGTGATGCTCGTCGAAGCCTTTCATCGCCGAGTTAAAGTCGCCCTCATATTCGTTGAAATTAGTGTTATCGCTGCCATTTTTCTTCTTGCCGAAGCTCAGACCGGTGAACACGCGAGCAAGTTCTGTGATATTCGCGTTCGTGTAAGTCGGGATTGGCTGGCCGTTCGTATCCATCTGGCGGCTACCATCGGGATTGAGCATCCATAGTCCGATGCTGAAAAGCTGCATCACTTCGCGAGCATAGTTTTCATCTGGAAACGTCCGCGCTACGGGGTCGGCTTTCCTGTTTCCCATGTGGCTTAGAAAGATTCCCATGCACGGGTGAAGGGAAACGTCCCGTAGCAGGTTTTTAAAATTCCCGAAGCTATGGTCGAGCAACATATCATAGAAATCCGCCATCCCTTCCGGCTGTGCTGCGATGCGCTCCATACGATCCGAGAGGACATAGATCTGGCTGAGTGCGAAACCGACGCGCTGGCGCAAGGGATCTGGAAGCTGCGTGGTGGCCGCATCGGGGCGGAGTTTCGGCAAGCCCATCGCCCGGCCCCACCATGCATTCTGTTTGCGGTCGTTATAAATTTCGGGGTCGATGCTTGTTAGCCCGTCAATGAAAGCCTGCTGCTGCTCGGTCTGCCATCGCACCATGGGCACGAGATAGCCGACAGGGCGTGCGAGCTGGGTATCGATCCAATTACTAAATCCCGTCGCCATCACTTCCTCGACATTTTCAGGAGTGTCATCCGTATCATTGGCGGCATCCTGATCAGGGCCGAATGCAGCTTGGATCAGAAAGCGGGCCGCTTCCTTCGCCGATGGATTGCTGCCGGCAGGTTGATTTAAAATGGAAACAGTCCCTGAATTCGGAGTGCCGATGATATATCCCGTCCCCGCCGCAACTGTAAGAATGACAGTTTCCGTGGCTTCTGCATCCGCCGCATCCGCGACGGGCTGGATAGAGACGAAGGCCTCACGCTGGCCCGCCGCAAAGGTTACTGTCGTGCCGGAAGTAGATTTCTGATAGTCAACATTTACTGCTGCCGTACCACCTAACGTAAAATTTACCGTCAATGGTTTTAGTCCTCCAGCGCGGCGAATCACCACTACTGCCGGGTCCGGCCAACGCTCACTGCAACTGTCATCATAGACGGAAACGGTGATGATACTCGTGGCTGAAAGCCCGGAAACGACTCGCTGGGAATCGGTTTGTGAGTCGCGGTCGGTGTGAGTGCGTGAAGGGTCAAAGCCTAGCGAGAATTCTTCCCAATCATTGACCCCGTCTCCATCAGAATCCCTATCGCTGATGGCCATCCGGAAAAACTTCTGACCATCCGCAGAGGGAAGTTGGAAATTCATTTCACCGCCAGTGCCGATGGCGACGTCTCCAGTGGGTGCAAACGAAGTCAGGTTGCTAGATGAGAGCAGGGCGTAATGCTTACCCTTGAGGCCGACCCACCCGAATGTCGGCATCTTGGCGACCAGCGCCATTTCTAGTTCAGGATGCGAGGTTGCGGATTTCGGATTGGTCCCAGCACTATTTTCCGCCGCGTTACTCCAGCCGTCGGCATCGAAATCCCCGGTGGCGGGCAGATTAGTCGCCTGAAATAACATTTCCCAGACATCACTCTGCTGGTTGTTGTTCTGGTCCACCGCCCCCGAGACGGCAGCGGCAGCCAGCAAAATAGCACTTGCTTTTGAAACAACTCCATTCATCAGACCGCGCAGCTTGCACGACTGATCAATAACTACAAGCAAACCTTTAACGGCACCCGCGGCCTCAAGTCGTCTTGAGGAACGCGCGGAGCATCCAGAGAGTTTTCTCGTGGATCTGGATGCGCTTGATGGCGAGATCTTGGGTCTCTGCATCGCCAGATTCTTCGGCGCGATCACGCAGATTTTTGGCGGTATCCACTAAAATTTCATGAGCGCCGAGGAGGTGGGCGACCAGATCCTTGGCCGGATGCACCTTGACCTCCAACTCGGTAATCGCTGACAGCGCTGCGAGAGTTTTAAGTCCGCCGGGCGAAATCACGTCCAGCGCACGCAGCCGCTCGGCGATCTCATCCACCGCGAGGAAAAGCTCGTCATACTGGGTCTCAAGAAATGCGTGCAGGCTAAAAAAGGCCGGGCCTTGCACATTCCAATGGGCGAACTGAGTCTGCCCGAGCAGGGCGTAGGTGTCTGCCAAAAGGTGGGCGAGTTTGTTCTCAGTGGTGTCGGCGGTCTTCTTAGTGGTGGCTTTCATGGTGGATCGAATTGGATAGGGTTAAATGACTGCTAGCAACCTGCCCAGAGAAGAACCGAGTGCAACTGGAAATCCGAAACGCTCGGCGCGGGCGTGGGTTGCTAGACGCATCAGCGTGTCGCCGCATCCATCTCGATCCACGCCCAGAGACTGGCGAGGCCGGTTTGCACCATTTCCTTCGCAGCGGATAGATCGCAACCGGGAGCGTGTTTTCCGAAGAGGTAATATTTAATTTTCGGCTCAGTGCCGGACGGGCGGACCGCGAAGGACCGACCGTCTTCGAGATCGACAAACAACATTTTCTCCTTGGGAATTAAGTCGCCTTCTTGGTCGAAAAGGTCCTGCTTGGCGAAATCACGAATGCGGAGAACCACCGAGCCATCGACCTCAGACGGTGGATTCTCGGCGTAGGAATTTGCGAGTGCCTGGATCTTCGCCGCGCCGTCCGCCCCTTCCATGACGAGAGATTTTCCGATTTCCTGATAGTAACCATACTCGGTATAAATCTCGTCCATCAGCTCGGTGAGTGTCTTGCCGACCGATTTCGCGTAGGCGGCAACTTCGGCGAACATCAGGGTCGCGCCATTCGCATCCTTGTCGCGGATGGCATCGGAGCCGAGGTAGCCGTAACTTTCTTCCCCGCCGAAAACGAAAAACCGCGAGTATTCGAGCCGCAGAGCCCGGGTCTGTTCCTCCGTGAGTGAGCGATAGTCGCCTTTTTTCTCGGCGGGGATGGCTTCTTCGTATTTGCGAAGCTTGCCGGCGATGTATTTGAAACCGGTGAGTGTATCGACAACGCCGACGCCGAAGCCATCGGCGATGGCGTGCTGTAGCTCGGTGGTGACGAAGGTCTTCACGAGCACGGCCCGGCTGCGGTTCGCATTCGTGAGCCAGCCGAGTTCGAAGCAAGTTTTCAGGCGATACCAAGCCATCAGCGAGCCGATTTGATTCCCGGTGAGAAGGACCATTTTCCCAGCGGTATCGCGGACCGCGACGCCCATGCGGTCAGCGTCTGGATCAGTCCCGATGACGATCTCTGCACCGGATTTTTCCGCGAGGTCGATGCCCATTTGCAAGGCCGGGCCGTTTTCTGGATTTGGCGATTCTACGGTGGGAAAACGGCCGTCTTGAACGTCTTGCTCGGGCACGGTGAGGACCTCGAACCCGAGGCCACGAAGCATCGGCACATTGATGTGGCCGCCCGTGCCGTGGAGGTTGGTGAAGACGATTTTCGTGGCCGCACCTGCCAGCAGCGAGGGCCTGAGGAGGAGAGTTTTGAGCCGGTTGATGTAGAGGGCATCCATCGTTTCCCCGAGGACAGTCACCTGACCCCGCTCGGAATCGGCGACGGGTTCGTAACGCTCACTGGTCAGGGCGTTGACCTCGTGAATGATCGCTGTGGCGTGTGGTTCCACGATTTGTGCGCCGTCGTTGAAGTAGGCCTTGAAGCCATTATCGTGCGCTGGATTGTGCGATGCGGTGAGGACGACTCCCGCATCCGCACGGAGTTCGCGGACGGCGAAGGAAAGCTGCGGAGTGGCACGCGGACCGTCGAAGAGGTAGGCGTCGCACCCGAGTTCGGCGCAGGTCTTGGCGCAAAATTCCGCGAAGTCTCGGGAAAAATGGCGGGTATCGTGAGCGAAAACGAGGACCGCTTTCCGATCCGGACCGGCAAATTGTTTCGCGTAAGCAATCAGACCACGAATCGCGCGACTGAGGTTGTAGAAATTCATCGTCGCCGTGCCCACACAAGGATGCTGCGGCCGACCATTCGGCCCACCGCTCCCCTGCTCTGCCTGAGTCACTACCTTGCCGATGGTCCGTCCCCGCAGGCCGCCGGTGCCGAAGGCGAGGGTCTTAAAAAAACGATCATTGAGTTCATCCCACGCTCCGGTGGCCACGAGTTCCTTGATCGCCTGCGGTGCAATCTGACTGGTCGTGCCAGCGAGCAAGGCCAAGATATTCGTTTTCGTAGAGTCAAGCAGGTGGCCGCTGGCAACGGCGAGGGAGAGGGATTCGTGGGTAACGCTCATTTCGTGGCGGAGCGTAGGAGAAATCCGATTCATGGCAATCCTGTCCATGGAGGATTTTCCCAGCACGGAAGGAAGTGCACAGCCCACCCACCCCGCTAATAAACCGGCTGATTTTCCATCAATCCCTGCTTGTAACTGCCCGCTGCCGCTGGAAGTTAGCGGCTAAATGAAAGCTATGCCTGCCCTTTCCTTCCGCGTCGTTTCGCGATCCGCGCTTTACCTCGTCGGGGCCGTTTTTACCTCCTGCCAATCCACCAGTCCTGTGAACTCCTCAAAACAACTTCCGCCGCAGCAGGCGATGAACCAGCCGGTGAATCTCGAACGCTTCATGGGAGACTGGCACGTCATCGCGTGCATCCCCACCTTCATCGAGACCGAGGCCTACAATGCGGTGGAGAACTATCGGCTAGATCAAGACGGCACGATTGCCACGACCTTTACCTTCAACAAAGGCAGCTTTGATGGGCCGCTGAAGGTCTATCACCCACGCGGCTTCATCCATGATCCAACGACCCGCGCTGAATGGCGGATGCAGTTTCTGTGGCCATTCAAGTCTGCGTATCTGATTCTCAAACTCGACGATGCCTACCAAACGACCGTGATCGGCGTGCCGAACCGGAAATACGCATGGATCATGGCCCGGACGAAAACGCTGCCGGACGCCACCTACACCGGACTGGTGCAGTTCTTGCAGGACACCGGACACGACGTGGCGAAACTTCGAAAAGTGCCGCAACGTTAGTTCCCCGACTCGTTATTGACCTTGGCGGGCAGTGGCTTTGAGGCGAAGGGCGTTGAGGGCGATGAAACCCGTGGCGTCGTCTTGGTTGTAGGCCTGTTCTTGGCCGCCTTCCATGGTGGCGACCGCTTCGGAATACATACTGAAAGGCGAGCGACGGCCGGCTTGCATGACATTTCCCTTATAGAGCTTCATGCGGACTTCACCGGTGACGGTTTTTTGTGTCTCAGTGACGAGCGCTTGAATGGCGACGCGCTCAGGAGCGAACCAGAAGCCGTTATAGACGAGCTGGGCGTATTTCGGGATGAGGCTGTCGCGGATGTGCATGGACTCACGGTCCACGACGAGGGTCTCCAAGTCGCGGTGGGCGGCGAGGAGGATGGTGCCGCCGGGAGTTTCGTAAATGCCGCGGGATTTCATGCCGACGAAGCGATTTTCGACGATGTCGATGCGACCGATGCCGTTGCGGCCACCGAGCAGATTGAGGACGCGCATGACGCCGTAGGGGGTGAGGAGGGCGTAGCCGTCTTGGGTGCCGGTGGATTTCACATCGCCAAGTTCGGTGAGGAGAGCCGCGAGATTTTCGTGCTTGAGGCCGATGGCGTTGCCCTTTTCGAACAAAATCTCGATGTATTCTGCCCGGTCTGGAGCGTCTTCCGGGGAAACGGAGAGCACATACATGTCGGTGTCTGCCGGGGTGGTGGCATCGTACCAAGGATCTTCCATGGCTCCCGCTTCAAAGGAAATGTGGAGGAGATTCCGGTCCATGGAATAGGGCTTTTTCATGGAAGCCTTGATGGGAATTTGGTTCGCCTCGGCATAGGCGATCATCTCCGCGCGACCGGGGAACTCCTTGCGGAACTCAGCGTCCCGCCACGGGGCAATGCACTTGACGTTCGGCGCGAGGGCGGCGGCGGAAAGCTCGAAACGCACTTGGTCGTTGCCTTTTCCAGTGGCGCCGTGAGCGATGGCATCTGCCCCTTCGGCGAGGGCGATCTTGATCATGTCATGGGTGATGCAGGGCCGGGCGATGGAGGTGCCAAGGAGGTAGCGGCCTTCGTAAATCGCCCCGGCTTGGATCATCGGGTAGATGTAGTTCGCGGCAAAATCTTCCTTGAGATCGCCGATGTAGCACTTCGAAGCTCCCGTGCTGAGGGCCTTGGCTTCGAGACCGTCGAGCTCGTCTCCTTGGCCGACGTCGGCACAGTAGGCGATGATTTCGGCATTATATTTGGCCTTGAGCCAGAGAAGGAGAACGGAGGTATCAAGACCACCGGAGTAGGCGACGACGATTTTCATGAGGCAGTGAGGCAAGCATGAAGCCGCATGACGGGCAAGCGATGATGTGGCGGCACGGGGAAAAGAGCGGTTGCAGTGGGGATTCCTTCCGGCGATGGGTTGTTTCGCTAAATCCAACAGCCGCCGGGTAGTTTTCGTGATTGCCCCCCGGTTGCTCATTTCTCACAGTTTGCCTCTCACCACATCATGGAAGAACGTTACGAAATCCGCGGAAAAGTAGGCCAAGGCGGCCTCGGTGCTGTCTATAGAGGGTATGACACGCGGATGAACCGCGAGGTCGCGATCAAACGGATTTCCGTGGCGAACGATGACCCGGACCTCATGGAGGAGTCCACCCGCCAGCTCATCAAGGAAGCAGGCGCACTGGCCTCGCTGCAGCACCCACACATCGTGACGATTTACGACGTGGGATCGGACGAAGACGGCCCCTACGTGGTGATGGAGTTGATCAATGGCAAGACGCTGGACGAGCTGATCGAACGCGCGCCACTGACGTGGCCAGATTTCCGCGAACTTGCGATTCAGACGATGGAAGGCCTGATCGCTGCGCAAGAACTCGACCTGATCCATGGCGACATCAAGCCGGCGAACTTAATGCTCACGTGGCTGCCGTCGGGAAAATTCCAGATGAAGATCGTAGATTTCGGCCTCGCGACCTTGACTCAATCGCAGTCGAAGGAAGAGCTGGAGGGACTAGAGGAAGTGTTCGGCTCGATTTATTTCATGGCACCTGAGCAATTCGAGCGAGTGCCGATCGACGCACGGACGGATATTTATGCGATGGGCTGTGTTTACTATCAGGCACTGACCGGGGCCTATCCCTATCTGGGGGAAACCAGCCATGCAGTCATGGCGGCGCATCTCAATCACGCGGTGATCCCCATCCAAGACCTCCGCCAAGGCCTACCGACGTGGGCTTGCGAATGGATCATGTGGCTGCTCAACCGCATGGCCGACGACCGACCCGCATCGGCGAGGGAAGCACTCTTAGTTTTCCTGCAAAATGATAAAAACCCCAGCCCGGCGCTCAGTCTCGGCAAGGCGACAGCCGCCGTCAGGGTCCGTCCCCCGGCACGCCTCGGCGGCGGCCCGCTGTTGGGCGTGCAGCCGATCGGCAGCTCTGCCTCGACAATGACGTCCACGGCACCGCAACCGCTGATGCCGCCAGAAGGCTCGAAGCCGAGCGTCCACGAGGTTCTCGATATCCCCACCCCGTCGGTGGAAATCGCCCGACCTCTGCCGACGCGGACCATCGTCGTTCAAGCCCCGAAGAATTCGAAATCAGGAAAAAAAATCCTGATCGCGCTGGTTTCTATCACCCTCACCGCAGCAGTCGGATGGCTACTCGTTGACCGCATCGCGAAAAGCCGGGCCAGCGAGCGCTACGGCCTGATGCTCGTGGATGCCGGAAAAAGCGAGGTCAAGGAACTGCCGATGTCCCTTGCGGAGTATAACCGTTTCTTACAAGACGCTGCAGACGCTAACACCGATGAAAAGCTGAAGGCCAATATCCTCGCACTCAACAAGGCACGGCCTAACGACAACAGCGACTTCGACAAGGCCACCAGTGATTTCCTCATCAACACCGGAGAGATCTTGCCAGAAACGCGTGAAACTTTGATCCGCGAAGTCTTAGCGACTCGGACGAACGCAACCACCGTCCCGGCCTTGATCGAGTTCGCCCGCAGCACCAAGGATCTCAAGTCTGCCATCGCCATTTTGACGGTCATCCCCAACTTCGTGGGAGATGCACAATTCGACGTTTTCCTCTCGATCGTCCGGTTCCATACGGATCTGGATTTAAAAAAAGCTGCTGCGGAATGTGCAAAGGCGATCTTCACGCGGTCGAGTTCCCGCTCCCGCTTGACCGAACAAATCGGTGCCGTGCTCAAGGACCCGACCAACGCTCAGACCAAAGAATTATTGACCCACATCCAGAGTTCTCAGCTAGGTCCGCGAACAAACTCACCCGCGCCCGTCAATAGCATCCCTGCGGCCCAAGCGCCCGTGGCGACTCCTGCGTTGGGGGCGTTTAATCCGTTGAGCCTATCACCTGTGATGTGGCTCGATGCCAGTGATGCTAATGGACTTTACGATGAGCTGATCGGCGGTGCACCGGTAGCGGCTGACGGTCCAATTGCACGGTGGCAGGATAAATCCGGTGCTGGACACCACGCGATGCAAGGCGGACTCAGTGCTCGCCCGGTTAAGAAATTAGGAATGTTAAACGGCCTGCCTGTGGTGCGGTTCAATGGTATTGATCAACTGATGGGACATCAGTATTCAGTGGTTGGTGACGCTACGATTTTTATGGTGGTGCGAAGCAATCAGACAGGAAGTGGTGCGCGGGTATTTTTCAGCGCAAGCGCAGCAAATACTCCTCTAATCTGCACGATCCGTGAGGAGACTAACGGCCAATGGAGCACGCTCCGGAGCGAAGGAGGACATTGCAGCGGCCAAACCCTGCGCGGAGCCTTCCGCTTGATTTCTATGGTGACCACTGGATCTAGCGGATCATTTTCGCATAACGGAACTAGCACAAATTTCACATCAACCGGATTCTACACAGTTAAAGATGAGCAGCGAATCGTCGGAGGAAACCCATCAGTACCTTCCGAAAACGCCCCATGCGACATCGCAGAAATTCTTCTCTTCCCCGTTGCACTGAGCGCCGCAGACCGACTCTCCGTCCAGCAATACTTAAACGCTAAGTGGGCTGTTTACTAACCCTTGAGGCTGCAAGAGCCCTTGGAATTGAAATTAAGGTAAATAGACACTCACCGGGCCGATCCCGGAGCCTTGGACGCGCCGGAGTTTTTCCACCGCCTTCTTCAAGGCCACCGCCGCCGCATGTGCTTCTTCCAGCGTATTGAGCCGAGAAAAACTGATCCGCAAACTACTCTTGGCACGCGCTGCCGGGATGCCCATCGCGAGCTGGACGTGGGACGGCTTTTGCTTGCCAGTCATGCAGGCCGATCCTGCGGAACATGCGACTCCCGCCTCGTCCAATAGAATTAACAACCCCGCAGCATCGCACTGATCGAAGGAAAGGTGACTGGTATTCGGCAAGCGATGGTGAGTGTCGCCATTGACGAAAATTCCAGAAATATCTGCGAGCACCGTGGCTTCGAACGCATCGCGCAGTTTCGCCACGGAGTCGTTTGAGTCCCGGCACGCTGCCGCCGCGGCTCCCATGCCGACGATGCCTGCGGTGTTCTCCGTGCCACTCCGGCGTCCAGATTCCTGACCACCACCCTCGAACAGCGGCTTGAAACGAAGGCCCTCACGGACGAAAAGTGCGCCAACCCCTTTCGGTCCGTGGAATTTATGGGCGGAAATCGACAGCAAATCCACCCCGAGTTCTCGGACGTCGATTGGGATTTTCCCGACCGCTTGGATCGCATCCGAGTGCACGGGTAGGCCGCGTTCGTTAGCCATCGCCGCTGCTTCACGGAGCGGCTGGATGATGCCCGTTTCGTTGTTTGCCGCCATCAGCGAGACGTAGGCCGCTCCTTCGAGAGCATCCGCGAACTCGTTCATTTCCAATCGCCCACCGGAGTTCACCGGGACTTTCAAATGGTCCCGCGTGAGGCTTTCCACATAGCGGAGCACCGCGCTGTGCTCGATGGCGGAGACAACGGCCCTCCCCTGCCCCGACAGCCGGTCCAGCGAGTGCAGAGCGGTATTGACGCTTTCCGTGCCGCCACCCGTGAACAGGATTTCCCCGGCATCGGCGCCGATCCATTCGCCGATCTGGCCACGCGCTTGGTCGATGGCCTTGCGAGCGAGTTTCGCCGAGGAATAGGCTCCCGAGGGATTGGAAAATCCCTCACGCAGCCACGGCAACATCGCTTCCAAGACTTCCGGCAGCAGTGGCGTCGTGGCGTTGGCATCCAGATAAATCACTGCCGCAGCATTCGTGCATGGTCGCCGGAGAGCAACCCGGAAAAGCACTCAGAATTTCCCAGCAGCGCGGAATTCATCGATGAAATACCCACTCCAGCGCAGAAACACATCGCTCCACGTCGCCGCATGACGGAACCACTCCAGCGCGAATTCCCGAGTATTTTCCAGCGGCGACTTCTCCGCAAAACACAGCAGGCCAGTGAGAACGAGCACGTTCGCGAAATAAATGACCACCAGCGATAGAAAGGTGCCGTTTTCTCGCAAGTCCGGTTGGTCGCGGGGGATCATCCATAGCGTCCAGATCATGTGAAAGGTCCAAGTCACACCCATGACGGCGTAGAGCACATGGTCCCACTCGTGGGACATTCCGGCGCAATAACGCAGCAGCGCGTAGATCACCGCACACACCACCGACCAAAACGGCACGAAATAAGGCGACAGCGCGATCACCAAGTTCGTCTTGTTCGTGGTGATATAGCCGCCCTCCGCACTGACGTGGAAATCCGTGACCTTTCCTTGGTAGAGGACCACGAATACCGCGTGGGTCAGTTCATGGCCGAGCACATAGAGATAGAGGAAAAACGATTGGAACAAGCCGGACCAAAACCAGCCGATCATCACCAAGGCGCCGGTGGCGAAATACCAAAACTCCGGGGATTTCCAGAAATCTTGATCCAGAGTCGCTGCGGAAAATCTTGAGAGAAATGTCCACGTCGTCACCCAGCACAGCGGCAAGAGGAGCAGGGCGACACTCCAGCGCAGCGGTCTTTTCAACCAGTCGGAAGGTTCGGCGTGATACTCCATTTCTGCGGCGTCTGCCACCCACACGTATTTCTTGCTGCGGCGGTCGCTCTTGCGGTTCGCCTGCTCATGGGCACGGCGGTTTGCCAAGCTGAAAACCTGCGCGAAGGACACGCGGGTCCGGCGTTGGTTTTTCTGCGGGCGGCCGAGCGGCGGCTGAGAGCGGCGTTTTGTCACCATGGAGAAGGCGGCCAAATTATTTCGTAGATCTTAACAAATCAAGCTCCGAGTCGCCGTGGTCATATCAGGGTAAATCCCCCGCGGAATCCTGCTTGGGAGAATGGGCTGAGGGGAGAAGAATTTTGAAATGCCACACATGCAAAGGGCCAAGACGCCAATGGCAGACGGGTGCTTGGGTTTTTTAAAAGTCTGAGACCTTGGCGTGTGATCCTCTTCATCTGCGTTCATCCGGTCCATCTGTGGTTGAACGCTTCTCTTTGTTGGGGACTCTGATGACAGAATTGCGGCGAGACGCCGCAATCACGCTGGATGCGTCATCCGCTCAAGAGCGGTCTGTCGCATCGGCACCAACCTCAAAACGAAAAAGGCCGCTGGTTTTCACCAGCGGCCTTAAAAACAATAATTGATTCCGTAAAAATCACCCTCGGGCGCTTACGCGCGGCGACGGCGGAGCAGACCGAGCACACCCAGACCACCGAGCAGAGCGGCGGATGGTTCTGGAACGGCTACCACGATGTTGTCGAACGATAAACCATTGCCGCCGCCAAGGATGAGCCGGGAATTGGTGGCATTGAAGCCATTGTCGGCACCGTTGACGGTGAAAGTTAACGCAGGGTCGTATGTTCCATCATTTCCTACGTCAAAGAGGAATGTGGCCAGCTTAGTAGTTGCATTCCATTCCATTCGGACTCCGTGGGTTACGCTGCTAATTCCATTGGTCACAGCGACAGGGGTAAACTTAACTGTAAGTGTTCCGTTGTCGAAGCTTTCGAGGTTACTGTTGTCCGGGCGGGCAAAAATCGAAACATGATTGGTTAGATCTGGCACTCCGGCTGGCGCGTTCGGACTCCCCATACCAAAGGATATAATCGACCATGGGTTGGTAGTGTTCGGGACAGTTACATCAGCTTCGAAGGAAAAATCCTGCAAGCTGTAGTCTGTATCGTTCGAACCCAAGTAAGTGCGCGCTCCAGGCCCTGAGGTGATGTTAAACGCACCAGTAAAGTTGGACGCAGCGGGACCAGTATAGCCTGCGGCGCTTGGATCATTGAATGGCGTGCCCAATGTCATGTTCGGGCTTGTGCCGGACGTGAAGTTTTGGGTGAACGACAAAGCGCCGTGGGAGGATGCGGTGAGTCCTGCCAGGAGGAGGCAGAACTTGAGTGTTTTTAGTTTCATTTCGTTAACAGTTTTTATGTTTTAAACGGGAGGCTCTGTTGAGTGGAATTTGGCTATTTGGTTTTCAAGTTCGCCGGGAGGCGGAAGGTTTTTTCCAAACGGGCGACGTCAATCAAAAGAATTGAGCGGGGATGTCGATACTTTTTTCAAGTTTTCGAGTTCCGGGTTCTATATAACCGGATTGACGGAGAGTAGGCAACGAGATCGCTTAATTCCCTCGAACTCTTTACTCCATACCTACTTACCCACAGCATCGCCTGCCTTATGGAAGCTAGCACCGACCGATTCATCCGCTTCCTTGCGACCGAGCGTGGGCTGTCCGATGCCTATCAAACGTCGGTGCGGCAGACGCTGGACGCCTTGGCCGGGTGGATGAAATCGCAGAGCACCGAGCTGCGAGACATCGGCACGGACGAGCTGGCCGCTTTCCTGAGTCAACGCAAGGCCGAGGGCCTGAATGCGGCGTCGCTACGGATCACCACCGTGCATTTGAAGATATTTTTCCGCTGGCTGCTGGTGAAGGGGGCGCTGGAAATGGACCCGGCGGAACCCTTATTGGCCCCGCGGCCGGATCAAACGCTGCCAGAGACATTGCACGCGTCGGAATTGGTGAAATTATTGGAATCGATCGATCCCGGACCGCCGTTGGGGCGGCGAGATTTGGCGATTCTGGAGCTGTTCTATTCGTCCGGGCTGCGGCTTTCTGAGTTGTGCAAGGCACGGCTGGAGATGATGGATGCCGAGGAGGGCTTCCTGCGGATCAGCGGCAAGGGCGGCAAGACCCGGATGGTGCGGGTGGGGCAAAAAGCGCGGGAAGCGATCGCAGACTATCTAGCGAATGGGCGCCCGGAGCTGGTGACGAAGAAAACTTCTTCGCATATTTTCCTCAGTGTGCGCGGCGGGGCACTCTCGCCGGACCGGGTGCGACAAATCGTGAAGGAGCGGGCGAAATTCGCGGGGATCGATCAAAACATTTACCCGCATTTGCTGCGGCATTCGTTCGCCACCCATTTACTGGAAGGCGGCGCGGACCTCCGGGTCATCCAAGAACTGCTGGGCCATGCGGACATTTCCACCACTCAGATTTACACCCATGTGGACCGGAAGCGGCTCAAGACGGTCCACAAGCAATTCCACCCACGGGCTTAGGACGAGCGTTCAGCCATACGGCTTGATTTCCAAAGGAGCCGAGCCGGGTTCTTTCGGTTTCTCAGGCGGCGCGGGAGCTGGGGGCGGCGGAGTGGGTGCAGGGGCGGGAGTGGGAACACTGACCGGTGCCACTGAGGATTTCGCTGCGGGATCGCCGATGACGGTGGCGGCGGGGACGTTTGGCAGGACTTGCACTCCATCCACACGGATCGCTTGAAATAGCCGGTTGTAATTATGCCGCAGCACGGACGGCAGGGACACTCGGCCTGCTTCGACGATGTTTTCCCGCAAGAGCTTGGCGGTGAGATTCGCGACCAGATCCGTGCCGATCTGCACCGCGCGTTCCGGACTGAGCAGCGCTTTCCCAGCCTCGTTGCTGCCGATGATGACATCGCTCTTAATCGACTGGCCTTGGATGGCGATGGTCGATTGGGCAGAAGCGATGACGCCCTTCGAGTCCACGGTGATTTCTAAAATCGCGTGGTCATCCGAGGCCAGCCAGCCGCGGACGTGGTCGATGCGGACTGAAACGAAAATCCCGCCGTCCGGGGTGGGGCTGATTTCCGGCTTATAAGTGCGGTAGTCTGCCCCGGAGAGCGGGTATTCGGCGGCGGTGCCTTTGATTTTTTTCCACCCGCCGAGCGCCTTGCCGAATGCCTCGTCATTGAGCGAGACCTCGGCGAGGGAATGCAGCGCGGTGAAAAGTAGCGCGGCGAGAGTCAGGAATTTCGGTGTCATGATGAATCGCGGGTTGATACTGGAAATCGCAGAGTTTTATTCGAAAAACTCCGGTGGTGCGGAGGGATTTCCCGCCCCCAGCAGCCGGACGACTTGTGCGGCGGCCTTCATTTTATGCTCATCCTTGACGTAAGCCGCCACGGTGCCGAGCGCTGCGACCAGTGCGCCCATGTCATCGCCATATCCCACACCGGGGATGATGTCCGGCATCAGATCCATCGGTAAAACCAGATAACCCAGCGCACCGACGATCACGCCCTTCGCCCACGTCGGCGTGTCGCGATCTTGCAGGCAGTAAAACAGCGTGAGCGCCGTGAGCAGAGTCTTGCGGCCAGTGCTGACGGCCGCCTTGAGCAGCGTCCGCCACAAACGCGGGGCGGAATACCAACGCGGAGCGGAGAGTGGAGCGGGCAGTCGAGGAAGGTCTGACATGGGAAAATGAGGGACGAGTGGGCGGGAAGTTGCCCCCATTTCCCGCTCCCGGCAAGCAGAAGCACGGATCGGCGAATCCAGCGGTTGCACCCCGCGCGGCGAGTCGCTAGCGTCCGCGCCGTGATTCGTCCCGTCGATGTCCTCCTAGAATTCCTCGCCACCGAGCAAGCGCGTGGCGTGACCCATGTGCATTTGGACGAGGGTGCCCGCGACGTGCTGCGCGAGGTTTTCGCCCTCGCGAAAGCGGGGGTAGTGCAGGCTCCCACCGCCGCCATCACCGCCGCGACTCCATCGGTGAAACCCGAAAAACGGCGCGTGGAAATGCCGATGGAAGCCGTGATGCCGGCAGTGGTCCCAGCCTCCGTGTCCGTCACCGTCACCGGATCCACCCGCACCGAGCAGCTCGACTCACTGCGCCGCCAAGCGGAAAATTGGGCACCAGCCAAGGCACTCGGCTCACTGCGGGAGACGATGGTATTCGCCACCGGAAATCCCGAAGCGCGCGTGATGCTCATCGGCGAGGCCCCGGGCTACCAAGAAGAGCGCGAGCGCGAGCCATTCGTCGGCCCCGCAGGCCAGAAGCTCAACGACATCCTCAAGGCGATGGGGATTTCCCGCGAAGAAGTTTACATTTCCAACATCGTCAAGTTCCGGCCCACCACCGCGAACCAGACCACCAACAACCGCAAACCGACGCCCGAAGAAATGCGAGTCTGCCTGCCCTTCGTCCGGGCAGAAATCGCCATCATCAAGCCCGAGTGCATCCTCGCCCTCGGCGGCACCGCAGCGGAAGGACTGCTCGGACTGACCGGCACCGTCACCTCCATGCGCGGCGCGTGGTATGACTTCGAAGGCACCCCAGTCCGGGCCACCTACCACCCGAGCTACCTGCTCCAGAGCGGCGGCAGCACCAACGTCAAACGCCAAGTCTGGGAAGACATGCTCGCCGTGATGGAGCAGCTCGCCCTGCCCATTTCAGAGAAACAGCGCGGATTCTTCCTGCCGAAGCCGTAAGGGGTCCCGCCGTCAATCCAAGGAATGGCTTAGTAAAAAAGGCCTTCCCAATTTCCAGAAACCGCTTCTCTGACACAACGAAATTACTAACATACCTGCAATACTGATACTCCGAAGTTTCCGAAGTAAAACGACAGGCAAAATCCGGCTCTTGCTTCCAAAAATCCGATAGCTAGTCTGGGAACTATGAGTGCTCAAACAGCCTTTCAGCGTGGTGTAAATCCCCTTCTCCAGCTCCTGCTCCCCGGTCGGGAAGACGCGGTTTTGGCCGTGCAAACCGACCGATCACTTCGCGAAAGGATTGACGAACTTGCCGCAAAAAATACCGAAGATGCGCTATCGGCCGAAGAAATGGCAGAATACACCGGTTACGTTAGGGCAAACAAGTTCGTCGCAGTCTTGCGCCGCGAGGCCAAAAAGTTCAAATCCGGCAGCGCTGCATGACCGCCGCCATGCGGGCACTTGTCAGGCAGCGAGCAGATTACCGATGCGAGTATTGCCAGACCCATCAGGAAGATTCGCCCCTTGCCGCCCTGCACATCGAGCACATCCGCCCCATCAAACATGGCGGCACCGACGACGAATCAAATCTCTGTCTCGCCTGCATCGACTGCAATCTCCACAAAGGCCCTAATCTCACCGGTATCGATCCCCTGACAGATGAGCTCACCCTGCTCTTCCACCCTCGCCAACAGCGCTGGGACGATCATTTCCGCTGGGATGGTATCCATGCCGTGGGCCAAACGGAGATCGGTCGGACCACCATCCGCGTGCTCTGCATGAACAGCGACGAGCATTTGGAACTCCGCATGACTGGTGAATAACAGAACATTTCGCCAATGAACCCGCGAGATAGCCCTGTGCCTCGCTGCAAAAATCACTGATGATCCTCGCCATTTTTCGTCAAAAGCATCTCAGCGAAATCATCGAACTCAGTATCAAGTCCAGAACGGAGTTCCGTGCTCATTTGTCGTAATACCGTTCCATCGTTTCACCAAAGTTGAGGGCCATAATCGGTGTGCCGAGTGGTATCAAGGCGCTACAAACGCACCCATAAAAACTCACCTCCCCCTTCGCTGTCTGACAAATCCCGGTGCGAAAACTGGCACCGGCATTTGCCGTCTGACAGGACCCAGTGCGAAAACTTGCACTGGCATTTGCCGTCTGACAGGAGCCAGTGCAAAAATTTGCACTGGTATTTGCCGTCTGACAGGACCCGGTGCGAAAATTTGCACTGGCATTTGCTGCATGACAGGAGCCAATGCCAAAATCACACCGAGTCCTTGCCAGCACGGCGCTGAAAGTGGAGTCTGCCGCCATGAGTCACGACGTCGTTTCCCTCCTCCAGCAGCTCATCCGCATCCCTTCGGTGAACCCAGAGAACGCGCCGGGAACGGAGCAGACGGGCGAGGAAACGCTCGCGGTGTTTCTCAGCGGCTGGCTGGAATCCATCGGCGCGGAGGTGGTGCTGGAGGAAATCAAACCCGGTCGGCCGAACCTCATCGCCCGCTTCGCCCCGCGGGATGGCCGGCCCCGGATTTTACTCGGACCGCACCTCGATACGGTGGGCGTCGGCGGGATGATCATCGAGCCCTTCAGCGGAGAAATCCGTGACGGCAAGGTGTGGGGCCGTGGCGCATCCGACACGAAAGGGCCGATGGCAGCGATGCTCTGGGCGCTCCACGAGCACCGAGAAATCCTCGCAACTCTGCCGGTGGCGGTCGATTTCGTGGCCTTCATGGGTGAGGAATCCGGCCAATGGGGTTCTAAGGATTTCGTGAAACGCCACGGTCAGGACTACCAGTTCGCACTCGTCGGCGAGCCGACCTCGATGCAGGTGGTCCACGTCACCAAGGGCTCGCTCTGGTCCACTCTCCGGGCGACGGGCAAGGCCGCCCACAGCTCCCAACCCGAGCGTGGGGAAAACGCGATTCTCAAGCTCACGCGCGCGCTCGACCAACTCGACCACCACCTCGGCGGCCAGCTCGCCAGCTTCACCCACCCGGTCCTCGGGCGGTCCACCATGAACGTGGGAATGATCCGCGGCGGTGCCCGGCCGAACATCGTGCCAGACCTCGCCGAGGCGGAGATCGACATCCGCATCACCCCCGCCCTCGCCGCAGCGGGCGGTGCGCTCAAGCTGCTGCGGGACACCATCGAGTTTTACGAACTCCCGGTAGAAATCGTCAAACCCCACGAAAACCCGCCGATGGAGACCGCAGCGGATCACCCGATGATCCAAGCCTTGCTGGCGATCCAGCCGACCACCGCCCTCGCCGGTGCGCCGTGGTTTTCTGACGCCGCGCATCTTTCGAACGGCGGGATTCCCAGCATCTGCATCGGCCCAGGCTCGATCGACCAAGCGCACACCACGGACGAATTCATCGAAATCACCGCGCTCGAAGCGGGTGCCAAGTTTTTCTCCGCCTTCATCGCGGGGCTGGAATCGGCGTGAATCCTCAGGTTGCACCCCGCAGATTGCCGTTTACGATCCGCCATGTCATTCGCCTGTAAAAGTGGCCGCTGCGACACTCCCGGCTGGATGCGGAAGGTGCTGCTGGCGGCGGGTTTCTACCATCTCGGGTTCGCGATTTGGGCGATTTGCTGGCCGTGTCTGTGGTTCGACTGGATCGGCGCGGAGCATCCGAATCACCCGCTGCTCTGGCAGGGCGTGGGGCTGGTGATGGGAGTTTTCGGCATTTCATTAGTCGTGGCGGCGAGGAATCCGATCCGGCAATGGGTGATCGTCCTGATCGGATTGATGAAATTTACCCTCGGGATCGCCGGGTTCGGCGTGGCGCTATTTCATCGGGAAATCCCGCTGAGTTCTGCATGGATGATGGCGGTGGATGATTTCGTCTGGTGGCCCCCTTTCGCAGGGATCCTCTGGGCCAGCATCCGCGCCCACACTGGCGTGCCGCCGACTCGCTCGGAGCCGTATCCCATCGAAGAAGCGGCCCACAGCTACCAGCTCTCTAATGGGAAAACGCTGGCCGAGGCCTCGGAAAACCAAGTGCTGGCGATGGTTTTCCTCCGCCACTTCGGTTGCACGTTTACCCGCCAGATTCTCCGTGGACTCGAGCATATCCAGCAAGAGGCCAAGGACCACGGCGCGGAGCTGGTGTTAGTCCACATGCTGCAAAATGGCAAGGAAGTGAAATATCTCGGTGAGCGCAGCGGCGTGGCACGCATCGCCGATCCGCGCTGCGAGCTGTATCGCGCCTTCGGTCTGGGCAAGGGCGGCTTCCTCGAACTGTTCGGCCCGCATGTCTGGTGGCGTGGGGCCCTCTCTATTTTCAAAGGCTGCGGCGTGGGCCATCTCGCGGGCGATGGGATGCAGATGCCGGGGGCTTTCCTGTTCCGCGACGGGAAAATCATTTCCTCGCAGCGCGCGCACTCGGCGTCTGACCTGCCGCATTTACCCGAGCTTTTCCAAGCATTGCGCTCGCCCGCAAGTCACGACACGGTGTCCGCATGACATCGCTGCAAGGGAAAACTCTACTCGTGACCGGTGCCTCCAGCGGGATCGGCCAAGCGTTGTGCGATCTTCTCGTCGAGCGCGGCGCGAACGTGCTCGGCGTGACTCGCAGGCCAGCGGCACTCTCGGAAAACGTCTCGCCGATCGTCGCGGACCTCACCCAGCGCGAGCAAATTTCCGCGATGTTCCAAGGCTTGGGAAGGATCGACGGACTGGTCAACTGCGCGGGGGTCGCCTATTTGGCACGGATCATCGATGGAAACCCGGCGGACTGGGAGGAAATGTGGCGAGTGAATGTGATGGCGCTCGCTCTCTGCTGCCAACTCTCGCTCAACCATTTCCCGGCGAGCGGCGGCCGGATCGTGAACGTCTCCTCCATGAGCGGCCACCGGGTGCCACCGTCGGGCGGGTTCTACTCGCCCACGAAGTTTGCCGTGAGAGCCATTTCCGACTCGCTACGGGCCGAGCTGAAGTCGGTGAAATCACTGGTGCAAGTCGCTTGCGTTTCCCCGGGGTATGTCGATACCCCGCTGCTGGATAAGTATTTCCAAGGCCGTGAACAAGTGCTCACCCAGACCAAGGCAGCGATGAAAATGCTCGATGCCGACGACGTGGCATGGGCGATCCTCACCATCCTCGAAGCGCCCGCCCATGTCGAAGTGGGAGATATCTTGATGCGTAGCTCCGAACAGCCGATGTGAGATGAAGTGGATCCGTCACAGCCTCCGCATCCTCGCCCTCGTAGCCACGGTCCTGCTCGTGTCCTGCATCGACGGCCACGAGGAAATCTGGCTCAACGCCGACGGCAGCGGTCGCGCAGATGTCCGTTATTCGCTACCGGCAGCGGCGGCGCGGTTCCAGGGCGGCGAGGCAGGAGTGAGGCAGATGATCGGAGAATTTTTAAGAAAAACCACCGCGCTGCATTCGACGAGCTGCGAGGTATCCACCCAAGCGGACCGATTAGAAATCCGCGTCCAAGCGTCTTTCAAATCGGCGCTGGCGCTCAAGAAACTCGCGACCGGCGGCTCGATGTCGAAGCTCCCCTCCTCCGCCAGCGGTCTCGCGGGCAAGGTAAAAGTCGCCCTCAGCGGTCGCACGCTAGACTTCTCGCGGACGATCTCAGCAGGCGGCGCTCTGCCGGGCGCGAGGTTCCTCCCGGCCTCGCAGCTCAAGGACCGGAATCTCACTTACATCATCCATTTACCATTCGTCGCAGAAGAGTCGGACGCGACCCGCACCGAGGACGGTGGCCGCACGTTGGTATGGGATTTTCCGCTGGCTCAGGCGGTGAGGGCGCCAGTCAGCACCCATTTTAAGGCGAAAGTTCCCATCCCGGTCTGGCTGGTGGTCGCGGTGATCGTCGCAATTTCAGCGGTGGGGTTTTTCATCTATCGGTTCGTGAGGAAACGGCGGCGAGCACGACTCGTTTTGGCTGAATTTCGCTAGGGTTCTGGACACCGCCGCGGATCTGACTTTACTGACAGCAGCTAGAAAAGTCGCTTCCACCATGCCCGCCGCCTTTAAAGATTACTACCAAACCCTCGGGATTTCCCGAGACGCCAGCACTGCCGATGTCAAAAAGGCCTTCCGCAAACTGGCCCGAGTCCACCACCCGGACGTGGCCAAGGACAAGAAGAGTGCCGAGGCGAAATTCAAGGAAATCAACGAGGCCAACGAGGTCCTCAGTGATCCCGTAAAACGCAAAAAATACGACCAGCTCGGTGCGGATTGGCAGAACCCGCAATCGGAGCGTCGCAGCTCAGGCGGACAAGAATTCAACTTCGGCGGCACCGGTTTCAGCGATTTCTTTGAGCAATATTTCAGCGGGGCCAGCCGCCAAGGATTTCCTGGATCCGGCGGACCCACCTCCGGCCGAAAACGGCGGGGCAACGACATCGAGGGCGACATCCTCGTCACGTTAGAGGAAGTCATGCAGGGCGCCGTCCGGCCGATTTCCCTGCAAACGACCAGCGCCGCCACCGGTAAAGTGCAAACCCACGAGTTCCAAGTCCGCATCCCCGCCGGGGTCACCCATGGCAAGCGCATCCGCGTCACCGGCCAAGGCGAATCCGGCAGCGGCGGTGCCGAAGCGGGTGATCTCTACCTCCGAGTCCGTCACGCCGCACATCCAGATTTCCAAACCGAGGGCCACGATCTCTACCACGACCTCGACCTCGCGCCATGGGAAGCCGTGCTCGGTACCGAACTCAGCGTGCCAACGCTGGATGGTCCCATCAAACTCCGCATCCCCGCCGGTAGCGAAAACGGCCAGCAACTCCGCGTCCGTGGCCGTGGCTTGCCGAAAGGAAAAACCGGCGAGCGCGGCGACTACTACGCCATCCTCACCGTCCATTTACCTGCAACCCTCAGCACCGAAGAACGGGAGGCTTGGGAAAATCTGCGCACGACCTCGTCCTTTAATCCAAGGAATCCCGCTGCCTGAGAGGTCTCCAATCCGCTGGAGTCGCTCTTCTTCTGTCCGTGGTTGCTGCGTCTCGCAGCAACTAAGCCGCTAAACTCAACCTATTGCGGCGAGACGCCACAACCACCAGAATTGAGGTCTCCCGCTTTTCACACAAAAAAACGCCGCCCGGAACGAGTCCGGGCGGCGTTTGATTTTTCTAGGGATCGCTTGTCAGTTTCAGGCGGCCTTGGAAGCGTGTTTCGCTTCGAGGGCTTTCTTGGCTTGGGCAATGATGGCGGAGAACGCAGCGGCATCGGAGACGGCGAGATCCGAGAGGATCTTGCGGTCGGCTTCGATCCCGGCAGCTTTCAGGCCTTCAATGAAGCGCGAGTAGGTGATTTCCTCGTTGCGGCAAGCGGCGTTGATACGCTGCGTCCACAGACGGCGGAATTGACCTTTGCGCTTTTTCCGGTCGCGATATTCATACGTCATCGCCTTGCGGACAGCGTCCTTGGCGTAACGGAAGAGTTTCGAGCGGAAACCGCGGAAACCCTTGGCACGAAG